>JAQXFA010000085.1 GCA_029250565.1 Candidatus Thalassarchaeaceae archaeon | reverse complement strand
GATAGATTATGGATTAGTAGTAAAAGGTGGTTTGGGTATACTATGGAGAATAACCCCTGGTAGAGGGGCTCACAATGCCCCATATCTTATCCAAACGATGTCCCAGAACAGAATTGGATTGGGGCAACCAATATGCATGTTTGACGATGCTGAACTCCCATTAGGGGACAGGTTGTCTTCAGTTGTTCTTGGTCTTCTTAATGACGACAAATTAATCCATCAATTTGATCAAATTAAGTATGCAGTTCACCAATACAAAATTGTAAATGAAAGAGGAGCACTAATACAAGATTTATTCCCTTGAACTGTGAAATATCAACACCTCAAATTTACTAATACCTCCGAAGCGCACTTGAATAACGGCTCTCAGGGCTGGGTAATGGACGAAGAGTGGCCCGAGGGCTGGCCGGGCGAATTGGTGCTGGAGGGGCGTACCCATTTCCATCTACCAACGAACCTTACAGAAGGTGAAGCAAACCGTGCAGGGCCTGGAGTAAAAGGTGAGCGAGAAATATTCCATAATCACGCAATGTCGGGTAATCGCACTAGGACCGTTCTATTGATGGCTCACGAGATGAGTGAAGGAATTCTTAGCGGTGATAAACCGGTTAGGATGCTTGATTCATTGGCTGCAAGCGGTATTCGCAGTCACCGAGTTTGTCATGAATTACCATCTGAAATGGTATCTAGACTACAACTTTGGATGTGTGATATGGATGAGAATGCAATTTCTTGGCTGAAAGCAAATCACAAGCAGAATCCAGTTACTGAAATTGGTGAATTCAAGCCTGTTTGCGGTGACGCAAGACAGGTGGCGCTTTCACGCGGATGGCAGTGGGTGGATATTGATCCATTTGGCTCGCCTATTCCATTTCTTGATTCAGTGATGCAATCACTTGCAAGGCGAGCGGTATTGGAAGTTACAGCCACCGATGTTGCGGCATTAACTGGTTCTTCGCCAGCCCCGCTGATGCGGAGATATGGAGCGCGTGCTCGATTAGATGAAATCGCACATGACACCGGATTGAGAATTCTTCTCGCTTCGGTTGCAAGGTGCGCAGCTCGCCATGACAAAGTCATTGAGCCGCTGATTTCAACTTGGGATAGTCACCATCTAAGGGTAAGTGTCAGAGTCAGAAAATCACTTGACTCAGCCAGTATTGTTGAGCATAATTTAGGTTGGAGAATTGCTAATCCAAGCGATATAGAAGCCGGTGAAAACGCTGGACAAGGTCACATTTTGGTACCACTTGACACTATTGTCGATAAAACGGACAAGAGAATTTCCGGACCACTTTGGATTGGACAAATTGGAGATGCTGATGTGATGGCTTCGATGACTGATGAACGGGCTCTTGAGTTGTGCGGACCTACTGAAGAAACATGTGATGATGCGGCTGAGTTACGCCTGCGTAGACGAGCTATTGCTCGCTCTGTACGCCATTTGGCAGAAGAATCTACAGTAATTCATTCTGGAAACCTTGTGGTGGTGGATTCATTGGCAAGTCGGTTACAATTACCCGCGCCTCCGTCCCCAACTAAGTTGGCAGAAGCATTGGTTGCAATGGGTCATTGTGCAGCAGTTGCTGCTTATGGGAAGCCGGCTATTCGTACCGATGCACCATGGGATTCTATCCTAAGTGCACTAAAGTTGGTGTAATCAGCCACCGATGTGAGACATCTCAACAGGTAATCGGATTCTGCCCTCGATTTCTGGCTCACTACGTAATTCAGAATACCTATCACTTCGCTTTGTCCAAACCGAACTAACTAGTTCTTGAATCTCACTAGAAGTGGCTTTAGCACGCAAATATGGTTTGAGATTAAACCCATTTTCAGCGAATAGACAATTGTAAAATTTCCCTTCCGATGAAATACGGCCACGACTACAATCACCGCAAAAGGGTTCAGAAATTGATGTGATAAATCCTATTTTATCGCCCTCAGTAGTCTGCCATAATTTAGCAACATGGCTTGCATCTTGTGGTGGGATTACCATTAAATCTATTTTTTCAAGCAAAATATCCCGAATTTCTTTGGCTGAAATTACCTCTTCAAGCCGCCAGGAATTAGATGAACCTACATCCATGTATTCGATAAATCGTACTATCACACCAGTACCACGGAAATAATTCACTAGGTCTTGAATTGCATGCTCGTTGACACCACGCCGTACTACGGCGTTCACTTTGACTGGCGTTAGCCCAGCAGCGATAGCAGCATCAATGCCTGCCAAGACTACACTTACATCCACATCACTATCTGTCATTTTTTGGAATGTTTCGTTATCCAAAGCATCCAAACTAACAGTAACACGATCTAAACCAGCATCAGCGAGTGCTTCTGCCTGACTTTCTAACAACACACCATTAGTTGTAACTGCGACTTCAACATCATGGGCTGAAATTTTCTCAACTAACTTCACAAAATCACGACGAAGTAAGGGCTCGCCTCCAGTCAAACGTACTTTCTCTATGCCCAATGGAATCAGGGAAGCCACTAGATGTTCCAACTCCTCAAACGAGAGGATCTCCTCGCGCGCAAGGTATGGATAATCTTCGTTGAACACTTCGCGAGGCATGCAATACGAACAGCGAAAATTGCAACGGTCGGTTACCGAAATACGCAAGTCTCGCAAAGGTCGAGCAAGAGCGTCCCTTACCATGAAACTCTGTTGTAGGTTAACCACTGAAAAGGTTACCACGGTTGTTTATTGTGTTTGGTATACAAAGGTAAACGTCGGCATAAGTTCGGGGTGCCCCCTTAATTTGTATATATGTAATGCAAGCAAACAGATATGATATGGGACAAAAACCCAGCTTAAATGGAAAGTACGGAAGAAAGGGCTTGCGCGCCTTGTTGATTGCATTGACTATGTTGGTGGTTGTTACCGCCGGTGCAGCTACTGCAGAATCAGCACATGATGCACAAACCCTGGAGAATGAATTAATGACTTTGGAGGCTGCTCAAGAGATTGAGTCTGACTACCTGTTAAGTGACCCATTGTTAATAGATGGAGATGTTGATGATAATCTCTCCACTGACGACTTTGATCACATCGATGATGGTGGAACTGTCGTGGTCTATGTTTGGACCAATGGTGAACGCGCAATTGTAGTGGTAGTCATCTTCCAAGATGATGGTAGCTACGAAGTTGCACACATAGCACGCATGAGTGTTGAAGACGCAAGAGAAAGACTTGCGAACTTTGATGGACGAATCATTGTCCGTCACTTCGGTAACTCAGATGCTGAACCTATCTGCGCACATGGCTACTTGGCTGCACGGTGGTCCATCAACCAGGATGCTGACGCAACCGCTGCTATTGGCCAGTTCAACGGTGTATGGATGACTGATGAAAGCGTAGTTGGTGGAAACATCACAGGCCAATTTGCTAACGGTTTGTTCCGTGGCATGGCTACCAACCTTGATGGCGAAGTGATCGGAACCCTCCAAGGTGGATACGGAAACGGACTCTACCGAGGTGTATGGGAGCTATCTGATGGCTCTACTAGCGGTGTTCTTGCTGGAAAGTACAGAGCAACTGATGCTGGCCAGGGTGTTATGAAAGGTAAGTGGAAGCAAAACTGCGACGATGGTGGTGTTGAACCAACACCTGTTGACCCAACACCAATCAGGTGCAAGAAAATGGTTACTGATGCAGCAAACTCTGACGAATCTACTGACGTAGTTATGTCTCGCTGCAAAGTTAAGATAATGCCTATCGATGTTGATGTCAAGCCAATGAAGAAACCTCTAAAGATTGATCCAACGGATATCAAAGAGGATGATTCAAGTGTTGACTCAGTGAAGAAAAGCGCTCAGGACTTGCTAGAGACCGAACTTGTCGAAACCGATGGTGGACTAACCATTGATGTCGGCGATGCTGCTGCTGGTGGAGCAATCTCATCATTACCAATGATTGGGCTTGGCCTACTACGCCGCCGATTCCTACTGATTTGAGTAGGATGATTGCCAATCTGCACTAAGCGCAGATTAAAACGATGCGGCGGGGGACCCTGTACTCAGGAGGGTTCCCCGTTGCTCACATTTTCTGAACTGGCTAGAGATAAACTCGCTGAATTCGCGGCTAACTCTGAAGAAGAAAATCTAGCCCTTAAAATCTCCATTACTGGAAGAAGTGGTAATGGGTTTCAATATGACCTACAACTAATTCCACCTAAAGAACAAGAAGATTCTGATCACGTTTTCGAAGTTGATGACTGGACTGTAATTATTTCAGAGAGTAGTGTCCCCTATATGGAAGGCGTAACTCTTGAATTCAAAGAAACTCTCATGGGTGGAGGATTTCATTTTGAAAACCCAAATCCTCTCTGGATTGACGATATTGCTCAACGTGTTCAGGTAGTTATTGACGAGAAGGTCAATCCTGCAATTGCATCCCATGGCGGAAAAATATCACTTGTAGATGTCTGCGATGGTGTAGTTGTTGTCTCATTTGGAGGTGGTTGTCAAGGATGTTCTGCCGTTGACGTGACACTCAAACATGGGGTTGAGAAGATGATTTGCGAAACAATCCCTGAAATCACATCTATTAGTGATGTAACTGACCATGCTGCTGGAACAAATCCTTTCTATTAGGTTAGACTCAATTTATCATCGGGTCTGCGTCATCGTTAACATCAAACTCTGCATCAGGGGCAGGTAACAGATTCTTTGACAATTCGAACATTTGGCGTACATTGTCCTCAATTCTGCGGGCATCCGCCATCAAATCATCAAGTGGGATATCAACATCTATCAAATCACTGAGAGCTTCGGTAGCAATCGCTGCAGCCCGCGCGTCGGGATACATTGGATTACATTCTGCCAATAACGCTGTAACATCAAATCCTCGTCTATCACCTTCTGCAAGCAGCCAACCAGAAATTCCTGCAACTATTCCTTGCTTCACTGGTTCAACGTTGGCATTACGCAATCCCACGCGTCCGGATTCTGTAGAGGCGACTCCAAATAATTCACCTTCTTCTTTGTCGCCCAATTCTCCAGTGACTATTCCATCAATAACAAAAAGGCGGTCAAACCCGCCTTCGGTAAACCATTCAAGAACGGTCTCAGCAAACTTCACATCGGTATGACCTGGAAACTGTAAATCCGAAGTGAAAACACCAACACCACTACCTTGGTAAACCCTTACAGGGTGCTGTGGGACCTCATTTTGAATCAATGCAACTGGTGGGAAATCTCGATCAATCACTGTACCTAGTTGTTGCAATCCTAATGCCTTGACTACGTGGCTTGTAGCAATGCTCCCCACCATCCCCACATTTGAGAATCCACAAATTGCTACACCTCCTGTTGAGCCTGGGTCGGCGTCTTTATGCAAAACTAGGGGGAACCCATGATTGTCGTTTTCGCCACTCATGTCGTCTAACCCCTCCAGTACTCTCTCAAAAACCTAAGTGATCATTCAATGAACTCAGACCACTCCTCTTCGTCGGGATAACGGTACCACCAGACACCGATTTCGTCCTTCCACCACTCCACTCCATCTTCATCGACTTTGTAATCTTCTGATTGTGTGTAGTCATCTTCTTCTTGATAATCATCGTAATACTCTTCTTCGTATTGCTCTTCGGATTCTATACTTTCATTTGATGACATTTGAACCGGTTTTGGTTTTTGTTTACGAGATGAAGGGCGTGTGCCTGCTTTACTACCAGTATAAGGCAAGCCACTTTCATCCATTGCCCACTCTTGTGGCTTTTCTCTCATTTTTGCTGGGCTGTGTAATGCCTTAGGTTTACTTCGCTTCTTTGATGGTGGTTCATCATCGTCATCATCGTCATCATCAGC
>JAQXFA010000084.1 GCA_029250565.1 Candidatus Thalassarchaeaceae archaeon | reverse complement strand
CTGGTTTCATTCCCTGTGGCCTTCTTACTAGCAGCACCGGCTAGCCCACTTTGGAATCTAAATTTGTATGGATTATTACCTCTAATTGAGCCGTACGTGACAAAAATAAATTGGATATTATTGGCTTTCATTCTGATGCCTCTTTGGTCAGTTTCAGCTCGACTTCACCTTCTCCTTTGGGCTCGCTCAGTACGCTCTATTGGTACTCTAAAACAGTGGAAAAGATTGCGCCAAGGAGAGATCCCATGGGATGATTTAACTCAAGAACAGAAAAATTTGGCTGAAACACTAAATGAAATCGGACAAGGACTTGTTCTTCCTGCAGACGAGGATTGGATTGAACCACCCACAGGAAAAGAGGATTATGAATCGGTATATGTGCGAACATAAATTGGCAATAAACCACAACTAATGCATCCTAACACTGAGGCGAACTATGAAAGACGGAGCCGGACTCGTCAGTATGCCTACGGAGTAGGCACTGGGCTTTTGTCATGTCAAAGCAAAATCGTATTCCAATGTTGCCTCAAGCAGGCAAGCGTGAATGGGTTGCTTCTGTCAATGAAAAAAAGGTCACTGAATCAATTTCAAGTGATTCCATTCTCCTAGACGTTTTACGTGACCAAATCGGCATATTAGGAGTCAAAAGAGGGTGTGACATGGGCACTTGTGGATGTTGTGCTGTCCTTGTGGACGGTGAACCAAGACTATCTTGCCTAACACTAACAAGTGAAGTCGAAGGTTGCGAGATAACCACTGTTGAAGGGATCGCAGATGGACACCACCTCTCACCTATCCAAGAGACATTTACTACCTATGGAGGTAGCCAATGTGGATTTTGTAGTCCTGGATTTTTAATTGTGATTACCGCACTTCTAGAAGAAAATGACAACCCTTCTGAGTCCGAAATAAAGACTGCAATAGAAGGGAACCTTTGTCGTTGCACCGGCTATCAACCAATTATTGAATCAATTCAAGCCGCTGCTGAGATACTTCGTAGTGGGAAATCAACCTCAAACCCCACCTCCCCACACTCAGACCCACATCCTGGTTTCATGGGAGATGACGCATAGTCAGGTGATACTTGCATGACTGATGAAGAGGAAATGGTTGGCTACAAACAGCAACCAGGGAAATTACCATTTTCCCGCCCAGGTAGTGGTGGTAAAGACCAATTCAGTACACTTCAAGATGATGAAATGATACCTAAGAGCCAAGGGGGAAAGTTGTCTCAACCATGGGGTACTCACCGCCACGATGAATTAGTTACTAGTACCTCTATTGGCAATAGAACCCCTTTGATTGATGGGCGCTACAAAGTTACAGGACAAGCAAAATATGGGGATGATATTCGATTATCTAATGAATTAATTGGGAAAATTCTCCGTTCCCCGCATCACTTTGCACGCATCAAATCAATTGATACATCTGCAGCAGAAGCTCTGGATGGTGTCGTTGCTATCGCAACAGGAGTTGATGCAAGCAATACATTTGGTGTATTACCTGTCACTAAAGATGAACACGCCTTAGCGATCAGTTTAGTCCGCCATGTTGGCGATTTAGTGGCAGCTGTGGCAGCCGAAGATGAATCTACTGCGTTGCAAGCGCTACAACTCATTGAGGTTGAATACGAGGTATTAGACAGCATTCACGATATGAAAGATGGATTGGAAGATAGTGAAAACCCCATTCATGACCGCGGTAAATATCACATTGGTGAAGCAAATATCCAAAAGCGGGTGTTCCAAGAATTTGGCGAAGTAGAAAAAATGACGGCGAATGCGGAAGCATCTCATCATTCAAATTGGACTTTCCGTGGTGTTAACCACGGCTTTACAGAACCACATGCAACCGTTGCAAATTGGGACCCAAGAGGGAGATTAACGGTCTATACGCCACAACAAGTGCCGCACTATTTGCATCGATCACTTGCTGATGTTCTAGAAATCCCGATGCACCAAATAAATGTCTATAGAACGTTTGTGGGTGGTGGATTTGGGGGTAAGTCAGACCCTTTTCCTCACGAGATGTGCGCAGCAATATTAGCACGCAAATCAGGACGTCCAGTGAGAATTACATTTGACCGCGAAGAGGTTTTCTTCGTTAATCGAGGTAGACACCCTTCACACATTGAAATGAATCTTCACGCTGATTCACAGGGGCGGCTCTGCGGAGTTGAAACTGATGCTTTGATTGACGGGGGTGCTTTCGCTTCATTCGGTCACGTTACAACTTACTACAACGGAGTTCTTCACACCGCCCCATACGAGATTGGAGCATTCCATTACACAGGGGCTAGAGTTTGGACAAACAAACCTGCAAGTGGTGCCATGCGCGGCCATGGTGCTGTCAACTCGCGTTGTGCCTTTGAAGTGGGACTAGATGATCTATCAGACAAACTTCAGGTTGACCCAATGACTTTTCGTTTAGCCAATTTGCTACCACCTCTTAGTGCGACTATTACAGGTTTTAGAATTACTAGTACTGGGATGAGAGAATGTCTAGAAAAAGTTCGTAAAGCATCTGGTTGGGATGAACGGTTTCGTAAACTGCCATTAGGTCATGGAATTGGAGTCGGCTGTGGTTTCTTCATTTCTGGAAGTGGATTGCCTATTCATTGGGACCCTAACAAGTTCCCTCATGCCACTGTTCATCTGAAAATTGACATGGATGGTGGAGTAACAATACATACGGGGGCTGCTGATATTGGACAGGGTTCCGACACAGTTGTTGCTCAATCTGTGGCAGAGGTTTTGGGGCTTCCATTAGACATGATACGAGTTCGCTCGCAGGAATCGGATACATCTCCTGTCGATCTTGGTTCATATTCAAGCAGAGTGACTTTTATGAATGCAAATGCGGCAATTTCAGCGGCAATGAAAATACGTCAAGAATTACTTGACGCAACCGCTGATATCACCGGTGCCGACCCTAAAAAATTGGTATTAGGTGACCGTCGTATCTACGATAAAAGGGATCCTGCTGTCGGCGTCTCCTATCTTGAAGCGCTACATAAAGCACAGGAAGAACGAGGCGCACTAGTTGCATCAGGAGCATATCGAACACCACCTATGGGTAGGGCACACAAAGGAGCCGCTGCTGGACTGGCCCCTGCTTACTCATTTTCAGCATATGTTGCCGAGGTGAAAGTGGATGTTGAAACAGGGCAAACAAGCGTCATCAATGTCTGGGCTGCACACGACTGCGGTAAAGCCCTGAATCCTTTGGCTGTCGAAGGACAAATAATTGGCAGTTGCCATATGGGATTGGGTCAAGTGCTATCTGAAGAGATGGTATATGGTAGAACCGGACATCTTCTGAACGGGAATCTGTTAGATTACAAGATTCCAACCGTTCATGAAATGCCAAAGGTCTATCCAATCATTGTTGAGAGTAATGACCCAGAAGGGCCGTTTGGAGCAAAAGAAGCTGGTGAAGGCCCGCTACTACCAATTCTACCAGCAGTCTGTAATGCGGTATTCGATGCAATTGGCGTAAGAGTGAATGAATTACCTATCACGCCTGATAGAATGCATAGAAACATCGAAAAATTATGCCGGGAGCAAGGTATCTCTGACCCACTAGAATTAGAAACACCTAGACTCAAACTATCCCCACTCCAAGAATCACTCGCAAATCGTGCTGAAGAACATGAAAAGCGCGACATCGCCCGACGCAATAATGACGATATTGAACCATATCATAATGGCGCTTTGTTTGGATTTACAGCCACCATGCCTGCAGATGAACAATCTGATGATTGGAAAGTTTCTGTAATCCCATCTCAAGAATATATTGACAATCCTCGATTAGCCGGTTCTGCGTGGAAACACATTGAACGAAGACACCGAGGTGATGAAGCATGAAAATGCCTCCATTTGAGTTACTGATGCCAACTAGCCTTGAGCAGGCTTTGGAGTTGGCCGGCGAATTTATTGCAGCGGGTGAAGAATTTGATTGGATTGCAGGAGGGACCGATTTGATTCCAAATTACAAATGGCATCTTAATCCAAAAGCAAATGTCATCTCACTTGCAAAAGTTGCTGAAATGAGTGAGTTGTCTTCAACTCACATTGGCGGCATGGTTCGATTACACGATTTAGCAGAGAGTGAACTCACACACCCTTTACTCAAAGATGCAGCCGGAAGCATTGCTTCAGTAATGATTCGGAGATCTGGAACAGTTGGGGGCAACCTCTGTTTGGACACTCGTTGTTACTGGTTCAACCAATCCGAAGATTGGCGTGAATCTATTGAGTGGTGCCACAAATGTGAATGCGGAACAGATGCAGATTGTCGTGTTATCCCCAACCAAAATACACTGTGTGTTGCCACCTATCAGGCTGACTTAGCTCC
>JAQXFA010000083.1 GCA_029250565.1 Candidatus Thalassarchaeaceae archaeon | reverse complement strand
TAGAACTTGCTGTGGAGTCAAGTGCGATGACATCAACCGATTCATCTGAATTAAATCGAATTTGATTCAATCCTCCAAAAGCGGCCGCATATTGGTCCTGCTTTCCAATAGGTTGCCCCAACACTTCAATCTCAATTTGGCAAGCCTCTTCTGCTAATTGTTTAGCAGTAACTTCCCGCCCCGCATATGTGTGTAAAGCATGGAGTAACCCAACAGTTACTGATGAAGAAGAGCCAAGTCCAGTGCCTTGACCAGGAATGTCTGCGATAGTGGTAATTTCAATTCCAGACGTAACGCCAGTAAGACGCATTGCTTCTCTAACTAATTCGTGTTTTAACTCCTCAAAATCATCAACATTTTCAGTTTGGCTATATGAGACTCTAATGGTATTATCAAAACGTTTGTTCACCGTGACATAGATGTAGGCATCTAGTGCTACAGAGGTAACCAATCCTCCATCATCGCTGTTTTTGTAAAACGCTGGCAAGTCAGTACCACCGCCACAAAACGAAACCCTAACGGGAGTTCTCACTATGAGCATTGGATGGGGCCACACAAACGGCCCTCTTAACTGCTTAGTTTAGGTGGCAGATGGTGGTTTCATCGGTCGCAATCAATATGGGTATGGTGCGACCCGCTTTAGCAGGCGAAGGAGATGGCGGACGACCTCATCACCATGGATGACTTGACAAATGAGCAGATTGAAGCACTCCTAAAAGATGCTGAAAAATTGCTTCCGGCAGCGAAAGGAGACGTCTATTTACCGTTGCTAGAAGGCAAACTGCTCGGCAATATGTTCTTTGAACCAAGCACTCGTACAAGGATGTCATTTGAGACAGCAATGAAGCGTCTCGGCGGCAATGTTGTCAATCTCGGCGCCCTCGCCTCGTCGTCAGTTACCAAGGGTGAGACGCTTTTTGACACAATGAAGATGGTTGACGGCTATTGTGACGTTGCGGTTCTACGTCATCCGCGCCAAGGTGCGGCCCAATATGCAGCCGACGCTTGCGATATTCCTATCCTAAATGGCGGCGATGGTGCAGGCCACCATCCCACCCAAACTCTGCTTGATTTGTTCACCATAAAACAAGCCCACGGGAAACTAAATCTCAATGTAGTGATGGTTGGTGATTTGCGTTATGGTCGAACTGTCCACAGTCTTTCACATGCTCTCTCTCGATTTGGAGCAAATTTGACTTTCATTGCACCTCCTGCATTGAGTATGCCAGATGAGATAATTGAGGACTTGAAAGCTAGTGGTGCAAACATCACTGTTTCAGAAGACCTAGTGTCAAACCTTCCAAGTGCTGATGTAATCTATATGACTAGAATTCAGAAAGAAAGATTCCCTGATGAAGATGAGTATCTGAAAGTCGCTGGCATTTACAAATTGAGCCGTAAGGACTTGAAAGATGTAAAAGAATCAATGATTATCATGCACCCACTTCCTAGGGTTGATGAGATTCACCCTAATGTCGATAATACTCCACACGCAGCTTACTTTGATCAAGCATTCAATGGCGTGGTGGCTCGGATGGCCTTACTTTGCTTTTTGTTTGGAGTAGATATTTCTAAGGAGGTGGGCAAATGAGTGAGATGCGCAGAGTTACAGCCATTTGTAATGGCTCAGTGATTGACCACATTCCGGCAGGAGCAGCGTTGAAAGTCCTACGCATGTTGAGAATCTCCGGAAAAAACTCAAATCCAGTTTCTTTAGTGATGAATGTCCCATCTGGAAAATATAGTGCAAAGGATATCATCAAGGTTGAGGACCGAGAATTAACTCAAGAAGAACTTGACCGATTAAGCATCATTGCCCCACATGCATCCGTTGCCATCATCCGCAATTATTCAGTCGCAAAGAAACGTACTGTAGAGGCCCAAAAGGAACTAGTAAATGTGGCAAAATGCACATACTCAAACTGCATCACTCACGGGAATCGTGAACCACAATCACATAGATTGACAGTGATTTCAGTGGACCCATTACAATTGCGTTGCCATTACTGCTGCCGTGCCCAAGACATGGATGCAATTATCGACAATTTGTTGTGAGTTTTTCTTTAATTCCATGGATACACTTCTGTTAGATGGTGACTGCGGTTTGTGTAACCGCGGTGCCATGTTTTTACAGCCGAGAATTTCTCCTAACAAATCACTCAGAATCCTTGCAATTGAGTCAGAAGAAGGCAAAAAATTGATTTCAACTCTGCCTGAAAAGCAACAAAACGCTGATACTGTTTACTTGTTCAAAAACGGTAAGTCATATATTCGCTCTGCAGCAATTGTCAGACTTTCTAATTACTTACGGTGGTGGTGGAGGCCAATGGCGTTCTCTTGGCTAATACCCCTACCAATTCGAGACGTTGTTTATCGTTTCATTGCAAAGCGAAGGATGCGTTGGTTTTCAGCACCTGATCACTGCACATTCTAAAGATTCAATCTTTGAGGTCAGATATCCATCCGCGCATTTTACAAGCTTGACAAACTGGATTGCTTGTTGCTTCCCCACATCTTTCACAATGGTGCATTCGATCACTCGCCCATTCGGTTGTAAGAGGTGTTCCTTTCGCTTCTATTTGCAATTTCCTAATTGCATCCATTGAGTGAACAAGTCCGTGTCGCGTTCCAGGGACATCTTGTTCTAGCCGGGCGATCATATCTCTACTCCTTTGTCGTAAAGCACCAGGGGCATGGGGGCAATCACCATGGTAAATGGGTAATTCAGCACCCTGTGCATAAGCATGGATTTCTTGCTCGGGGACCCATCTTAGAGGTACTATTCGTGGCACTAGTCCATCGATTGGAGCCCATGTGTGCGGGGCCAACCTGATTGTTCTGTCTATCTCACCTTTTTGTAAATTCATCAGAATCGTTTGTGCGGTGTCGTCCAAGTTGTGGCCAAGCGCCATCCATTCTGCACCAACTCGCTTCGCCAACTCATTCAATCCTTGACGGCGAAATACTCCGCAGTATGAGCAGGCTTTGAGACCATTTGCCTCTTTGTTTGCAGATGCTAAATCATCCATCATGTCAACAACTTCATCCATACGAGAGAAATCAAGTTCGGGATAAGATATGGTTTCAACTCTGATCCCATGGCTTTCAGCAAGTTCAAGCGCTTTCATCATTGAGGGTGCGCGGTATCCATCAATGCCTTCGTCAACAGTTCCTGCTACCAATTCAATGTCTCTTCTTGGCCCTAAAATTTTGACCATCATATCAAGGAGGACTGCTGAATCCTTTCCGCCAGAAATACAGACAAGAATTATCCTTGGCGAACCATCTTCTTTTCTAGCATTTTTTGGAAGTTTTAATTGTTCGCGCATTGCTTTGGATGTCCGCTTACGAATGGAGTCCTCGAGGTGGCGATGACAGAGGTGAACTCCACTGTATCGTTGATGAATCACCGCTTGGCTTTGACAGCGGCTGCAAGTTGCAACAGTGATTGCACTCATTGATTTGAGCCACTCAGCCGTTTGTTTTCAAATGAGTGTGTCAAGTGATTACTGAATATTTCAATTGAAATTTACTTTTTTCAATTGAAAACTCACTCATTAGAAATTTGTTTTTTTTCAATGAAATAATGGGCGCATTGCATGTGAAAAAACACTCCAAATCGCTAGAATTCTGATTTTTCAGTTGGCGAATTGATTTTACTACCCAAACCGGCCCTTTAGGGGCCGGACGCGCAAAACCTCTTGAAGGCGTAGGCGACGTGATGTATTTTCAGGGAGTGGACATGCTACAGAGATTACTGGCTACATTCGGACGTATTGATGGCGTTCAAGCAGCAGCAGTCGTTGATGCGGACATGAACGAAATAGCCACCTTCCTGACTCCTGAATTGAAGGGGTTAGAAATTTCACACGGTCTTTCAGATTCTCTAAGGGAGATGGGCCGAGCCTCCTCACAAGCAAGCATAGGTGATTTGCAACAGTTCTGGGTGGAATCAGAATCCGGGAATATCATCATAGCTCCACTATCAGGTGGATTTTCTCTCTTTGTCTCTAGTCAAGGCACAGCCAATATTGGTAGACTAAGGCATGAAGTGCGAGCGAGAACGAGTGTAATAGAGGATTTATTGAGGTGATATGATGTTTGAACTACCAATGGGTGAACCAGTTGATGGAGAAATAGATTTGAATGTGGAAATGAAAACTTTCCCATTTGATTTTGGAGCGATAACTTACTTCAAGCCGAGAGCAAAGAATCCCGTGGGTCATCGCCTTATTTGTGCCGGCGAGTCGGCTGGATGGTTAGCAGATTCTAGTAAAAACAAGAAATTTGTTGCGGCAGAAGATGCTCGTACTGAATTACGCACTCTATCCAAATCAGTAGATTTGAGGGCAAGAGCTGTAATTTGGACCCAATCTGAGTTTGAGCAAGTGGCTCGGGGTTTGCTTGAGGCATTCGTTGACCCTGCAGCATTAGGGACTCTGCTTCCAATGCCAAGGATAGAGGGGCATATACCCACCAAGGATCTTGCATTACTAATTGAAACACTTGCAAAGAGTGATGTTACTAGAGGGGCATGTGCGCTTGAGGAAGGAATGCTCGTACACACAGAAGGAACACTTCCTGCTGATTCTGGAGAATTTACAATCATGGTTCAAAACCACCTCAATGCAATGGAATCATTTGCTAAAGGTATGGGGCAAGAGCGCCCCCTTGCCTCTTCACTGTCTCTTGTTGATGGTTCTCTTTTAGTCGCCCCGGCAGGTGATTCTGCAATTGCAGTATGGACTGATTCCGAGGCGGACCACACCGCATTGCTAGCAAACGCTGCAGCAATGTTGAAGACGGAATCATCCGGTTTGGCCGGTGATGATGCTGGTGAACCATTGCCGGAAGGAACATCCATCAAAGATTCTAAGAGTGGAATTGACCAGACACTTTCTACTTTGAAAATGGCTAAGGAAGATTCAACCACAGGTTATCTAGAATCGGTACCTACTGCAGGGATTACTGTTGCAATCACCTTGATTGATGGTATTCCTGTTGGAATTCGTAGCCAAGGAATAAACTCCATTGAGAAGGCTGTTACAAATGCTACCTCATCCTCAAATCGTCTTCGCCTCGTTAGGCTTGATAGGGCGATGAGATTGCTTCTACGCTCAAGTACTGTTGAGGATTGGTCTCTCCGTAATTTCTGTGATTCCCTTGCCTCATGCCGCACTAGGAGCGAGGACAGAAAAAGCCTACTGAAAGGCCGTTTAGAAGTTTTATATGGTTTCGAACTTGGTTTTGAATCAATGCAAAGCGGCCGCCAAAATTGGAAACTTGTTGATGATGCAATGGCTGCTGATGGTTTGCCTGGCACGACACGAAAGAGTCTGATGGGCCCAGTTGTTGCAGAGTTACAAGCCCGAATCCACACTCAAGCAAATGATGTTGCTAGATTGGAAAAAGAGAGTACTAAGATGCAGGAAAAAGTTGAGGATACAAGAACTCAACGTGACCAACTAAAAACCGAACTTTCAGCATTGCAAGAACTCCTTGAAGAAGGTCGGGACGAGCGCATGTCGCTTTCATCTCAACTTGATGATTCCACAGTAAAAATTCGTGAAAAGGAACAGATCGGTGAAGAACAGTCTGCTCGAGCTGAACGCCTTGCTCGCCGAGTGGCAGAATTAGAGAACCAAGTAAAGAAACGAGCCGAAGAGATGGCTTCTGCTCTTGGAGAAATGGAATCTCGCAAGGAATTGCTCACCGCCTTAGAAGGATTACTTGCTGAGGAGGTTAGAGTAAAGTCAGAACTTGAGACCTCTGAATCCCGTTTGACTGAAGTAAGGCGAATCATAGATGATGATGAGAGAGTACAGAGGGTATTGCATGAACAGGTGGGGGCGCAGAGAGAGCGTCATCGCGGTGCAACTGCGGAACTCAACGAACTTGAACGTCAAGTCGAGCAACGAAGAGATGAACTAACCTCAATAGAAGGAGATTTACACTCAAGTCGCGGAATGGTTGAGGAAGAACGACTTCGTTGTGCTGAAATGGATAGGAAGCACACACTATTGCAATCAGAACTACGTGAATTGATGGAGGAACGCCGTCAACTAATGCGTGAACTTGGTGACCTTGACACCCGCAGAGGTGCATCAGAAGCCGAGTTGAGAATGCTGATAGAACAATCAGAAGATCTCGAATCTGCGCATGAACTCGCTCTTGCTGATATTGCGGAAGCTGATCGTATCAGGGCCCGCCTCTCAGAAGAACCGTTGGCCCGTGCTTTACTTGGTGACGAATCTGGATTAGCGATGCTTGAGCCAGTATTATCACGAATGACATCAGCTCGTTCACGCGGTTTCAGCGTAGTTTTGCTTGACAGAGCAGTTGAACGTGGCTTGCAAGTAATACAGCATACTGTTGACGAGGTCGCTCAAACACCACGATACCTACTTTCTACAGAAGTCATGGATTTACTAAGTCAGCAGGCCCCCGAAACGGCAGATACAGTCCGAGGGTTGACTCGGTGGTCTGTTCAGAATAGGTTGGAGCACAAACTTGCAGAAACAGTATCTAATGTCGTTCTTGACTTGGAAAATCTGCTCAATGATTACGAGCAGTCGGTCACGATGTTGATGCACCTCAGAGAAGTATTGCGTCAAATGTCAGAGCTTGGCTTACCCGGTGAACAAATTGAACATCTAGAAAAGATATCTCACATGCCAGAAGCACTCCCTGCTGTTTCAAAAGAGGTACGCAGATTGATTCAGCACGCGCTAGATGAAATTTACATTGAGTCAGACCAGAGGACTACTGGTGAAGCAGTTGGCTTGGAAGGCACAGTTGAAGTTCTAGAGCAATTGAAGTATCGTCTAGAGGTCAGTGGTCTTACTGGTGAAGTTCCTATTGGAGATTTATGGACCTTCCAAAATAGTGGAATGTTACCATTTGAATCACATTCACTTACTGCTGTTGAGCGACCAGAAATCAATAATGCAGCCGTTGCTCATATGAATCCAAGTTCAGATTCACAACAAATGGAATCATCTCCAATGGTCGCTGCAAATGATGTACAACCAACTGATTCAAGCCAAACATGGGAACCAATAGATGCCCCAAGTGATAGTGATGGCGTTGATCTTACCAGTAGGATGACCATTGGCTTACCTGATTCAGAGATACTTGGAACAGTTGAAGAAATTAGTGACTTGGCAGATATTGATATG
>JAQXFA010000082.1 GCA_029250565.1 Candidatus Thalassarchaeaceae archaeon | reverse complement strand
ACCTTCAAACACCCGAGAGTACTCAGCCAATGCTTCGTATGATTCTAATCCAGGTGGTACTTCATCACTTGAACCTGTTATGTCCTTTCCAAGTTCTGCACTAAGGTAGAATGCACCCATTCCACTGATTAAAAATGCCATTATAATCACAATAAAAGCACCCCTTACGGGGACCTCTCCTATTTTTTCCCAAATCTTCTCTGTTTTCTTTCCGCCTGTCTTTCTATAACGAACTAGCCACCCTAAAGCAGGGACCAATATTATGCTGAAAAAGAAGGTGCATGTTATTCCTAAAACTAGAGTTATTCCAACTGTTCTCATTGGTTGTATTGGTACTAACCATTCCCAAGCCAATACGCTGAATCCAATTATTGTGGTTATCGCAGAGAGCAGAACTGCATGACCTGTTGTCATCATTGAGTGAACAGTTGCGTCCAAGTACAATTTTTTGTCCCAAGGATCTAGTTCTTCTATTGCCTCGCCATCTCTTCTTGCTTTAGCAACGACATTAGCATTTTCTTCCAGCAATTTGTTTCTAGTTTCTTCAATTCTGTTAATTAGATGAAGCGCGTAGTCAACACCTAATCCAATTAATATCGGACCGGCAGCAATTATCATTGGGGTCAGCATAATATCTAGAATTACAGTAGTCCCAAAAGTCACAGCCAATGAAAGGATGATTGGTGTTCCACAGATGATAATTACCTTGGGATTCCGGTGCAGTGCAATCATTACTAAACACACCAATGCTAGGCTAATTGGTAACATATCTTCTAGTGCGAGGTAAATTGCATCCGATACATCGTGAAGCACAGGGGTAAGTCCTGTGACTGTAACTGCTTGGCGAGTAGGAATGTCTTCCCATCTCTCTTCGTTCATACTTGAGAGTTTTACACCACCATAATCTCGGGCGCAAAGTGGGTCATCAAATTGATTGTAAATATCTGGATTACTAGCACAGTCAGTGATTACTGACTTGACATGCTGGATGAATGCCTTATGGTCAAGAATCTCATTTCCTTCGGGGTCTGTACGTGAGTCAACATCTGTCCCATCCATCTCAAAACGGATTCCCATGACTACTACAGCGGTATCCCATACACCATCACCATTCGAATCGACAACTAGGTTTTCTAGAGCGCCGCCAAGATTCTCGACTGTGTTGTTAACTTGGTCTTGGTTGCTGGGGATGACATAAGTATCTCGCGGATCTTGATTAGTGATTTGACACTCTGATGAAGTTACGATTGGAAGGCCATATTTTTCTACTGCACAAGTAAACCGGCTTGGCGCAGAATTTCCTTCTTTGATAAGTTGTGAAGCGCTTAGAATCCACACGACTCCGTCTTGAGTACCCCTGTCTTCTTTATTCCAATCAATACCTCTAGCATATCTCCCCATTTCTTTATTGTCGTCGTCGCCTTCAAGGAAACTTATCTGTTGGAGAATAGCGACATCGGTGACATTTTCACTTCCCCGCCTAGATTCATCATCTATTGCGTTATCAGTATGAATATACAGTAATACAATGTCGGTTGACCATTGTTCACGTACATCAAGTAGCAATTCGGTTGAATCGGCTCCATCTGGTAGGTATATTTCGACATCACCATTGATTTGTTGCCCGAAATCCATTGCATCTTTACCTACTAACAAGGTAAGTAGAATCATTACGATAACAATTGGCCCCGGCGAACGAAAAATAGTTCGATAGAATCGTCTTGCTTGCCCATCAACAAATGAGTGAGTCCAGTCACCTATCAGTGTTGCTCGGTCACGAAACTGGTCACTAATATTCAGGTAGGTTACAAAAATTGGATGTTGTTTCAAGGATGAGAGCCTATTGCCTAGGGCAAAGTTTCCCTTCGCATCCCCCTCCTCGTCTTCCATTGTACCTCCGTGTTGTCCTAACCACCATCAATAGTTCGCCTCAAGGTGTTATTGAGGGCTGGTTGAAGGATGGATTAATCCAATCCAAAGTTTCGAACAATAAGTCGCTTCATGATGGCACGAGTTCCTTGCAGAACTAATCCAGTAAATATTAGGCTAATACCAAGCATTGAAATCCAAGCTGCAGTCAATCCAGGGCCTACAGTTAGATTCAGGTCAATATTTCCTCCAGTGAAATCATTGACTCGATTTAGTGCTCTCATACCAATTGCTGATCCTAGGGTTACTAATCCTGCACCAGGTACTCCGAATGCTAAGAATGGTTTTTTCTGGGATAGTGAAATCAACGCATACGATAGTACTGTGAATCCATGGCTCATTGCTGTGAATCTTGATCCCTTGGGGACATCATAGCGAATAATTGTTGGAACTTCTTTGACTGTCAAGCCGTATTCATTACATTGCTCAAGCATCTCTAGTGTTGATTCCATTCCGTCTTGATCAAATTTAATTCTCTTTAATGCGGCGTTTGAAAATGCTCTAAAACCACTTTGAGTATCTTTGACGGATAAATCACTAGTGAGGTTAGATGCGGCAGTAATAACCTTGACGCCTAACTTTCTATAGGTCGGCATATCATCTCCCGATCCGCCTTCAATAAATCTTGAGCCAATAACGAAATCTGACTCCCCTGATAGTATTGGTTCTAAGAGTACAGGGATATCATTCGGGTCGTGCTGGCCATCACTGTCTAGAATTACCAATGCGTGTGCATCATGTTCTAAGGCATATTGAAAAATTGACTTCAAGGCGGCGCCATATCCTTTGTTCGCTCTGTGATGCTTGACAGTTGCACCAACATTGTGAGCGATGCGGGCAGAAGAATCTGATGACCCATCATCAACGCATAGCACGTCATCGGCGTATGAAAGTGACTGAAGGACTACGCTACCAACGGTTTCCTCTTCGTTGTATAGAGGCATTCCCACGATTACGGGACCTCGGACGGTAGATTCTTCCATCTTATTATATCCGCTCACCGCACCGTATTTAGCCATTTAGCCGCCATAATCAATTAATTATAGAAAATAGGGTGCCTGGGCAATCTTTGCAGTCACCCAGACACGAGGGCATTTACTTGTTCTGAAACTAATTAATTAGGTCAGAATTTGATATTTGACACATCATTTTGATAATGATTATTGGTCAATGAATTGGCTCACTGTGGTGACAGCTCGCTCACCATCTAACACTCTGCGTAGGGCATTCAAATTAATGATCAGTGGGACATATTGTTGTCCATCTGAAGTGCTGTAAGTTGCGCAGTCAGAAAAAGCACTGCTGTTGATGGACACCTTTAGGGCGCCACCAGCGTTACTCTTTCTCACATATCCAACCAACAATGTCTGTGGTTCCTCATTTTCTTCGTTCTCATTCTGGGCTACTTGTTTAGTATTTTTACTCATTTTTTCAACTCCTTGGCACTTTCTCATCATGGTTTTAACAATTCAGATTCGGTGCCGAGAAATAGCACTGAGAAGCGAAGGTCCACCATATTTTCGTAGAGTGGTTGCTAAATATGAAAGTGAACAGAGATGTTCCCTTAGGGGAAAATACTGAAAGTGAACGATTAAAGAAAACTATGATTAAATTAATGAATCGCAATAAAACTTGTTCTACAGAGGCACGCAATAGTCAAATGGGCTTGATATGTCGGCCGCTTCATCATGCACTGTTTAGTTACCGGAGGTGCGGGTTTTGTCGGCTCTCATCTAGTTGATTTACTGCTACAATCGGGGCATAGTGTCAGCATTTACGATAATTTTTCATCAGGACGACGAGAATTCCTTTCCCATCATGGTGATAATGTAACAGTCATAGAAGGGGACTTGTTGGATTTAGATGCAGTGAAATCTGCAATGGATGGTATTGAAATCGTTTTCCACCTTGCTGCTAACCCAGACATTCGTCTTGGCACTACAATCACTGATACTGACCTAAATCAAGGTACAGTTGCTACCTACAATGTGTTAGAAGCAATGAGGGTTTGTGGTGTAAAGAAAATCGCTTTTTCATCTTCTTCAGTAGTTTATGGCGAAGCTGATGTGATGCCGACACCGGAAGATTATGGGCCTCTCTTCCCGATTTCTCTCTATGGTGCAAGTAAACTTGGTTCTGAGGCACTAATCACATCATGGGTTGGAACCTTTGGTCTTCAAGCCTGGCTTTTCAGATTTGCAAATATTGTCGGTGCCCGTGGGACACACGGTGTAATCTTTGATTTTATTCACAAATTACGTGCTGACCCGAACCGATTGGAAGTACTTGGAAATGGTCGGCAGGCAAAATCGTACATGGAAGTAAGAGATTGTGCAAGCGCAATGATTCACTTAGTAACCAATACTGATGACGCAATAAATTACTATAATTTAGGAAGTGACGACACTTGCAGTGTAACGAGAATTGCAGAAATTGTGATTGAAGAATCTGGTTTATCAGAGGTTTCGATTGAATACACCGGTGGAGACCGTGGTTGGGCTGGAGATGTTCCTAAGGCAATGTTAGATCCAAGTCGCATGCGAGCGGCTGGTTTTAACACTAAATATGACTCAGAAGGAGCAGTGAGACATACTGCTCAAATTCTTATGCAGGAGATTGGAATAAATGATGAATAAAGTAAGACGTAACAGGAATCTGATAACAGATGAGAACGGAGATGCAAGGATAACTGCAGGATTTGTGGTTGCGGGTGGAATCACTTTCATCCTGCTAGCAGTGATATTATTCACAGATTTACCACCAATCGGCCCAGACGAGGGGGAATTAGCACCCAACCTCGAAGGTAAAGTTCATTATTTGGGGGCTTCTGATTGGGTTGATTTTGAATTATATGATGAAACAGACAGCAGTTGGGATGCTGAATCAAACCCTGAAGCAAAATGGTTTTTCATCCAGTTTATGGATACTGATTGTCCTTACTGCTTTGAGGAAGCAGAAAAGATGAGCCAACTTGAAGGTGCTTTTGGGGATAGAGTGACATTCATCAGTGTCGCCTTAAGTTTGGATATACCTTCACACTCTGCGTCAAGAGAAGAAGTAATTGCTTTCCAAGAAAAATCATCTCTTATCGAATGTAAAGGTGGCGACACTGATTGTTCATCACGCCCGGGTGACCCTCATAATTGGGCATATTTTGACGACTTATCGCAAGCTACATTGGATCCTTGGGGTGTACAGGGTACGCCTTTTGTTGTGATTGTAAAACCTGATGGTATTGTTGCTTGGAATCAAGCTGCTCATAGCGGTGAGGAAGTTGGTAATGCCCTATACAGTATGTTGCCACAGGTAGGTGAATAATATGGTCATGTCAACATCAGTAGTATTGGTGATATGCTCGTTAACAGTTCTGTTTGGAGCAATGTCGCGAATGGAGTCTACAAGACCATTGTTCTCAACATTAGGTATGAGTGACTTAGTATCAGCGCCTGTGAGTCGAAGAATGTTAGTGGGAACTCTTGCTAGTATTAGCGGTGGAATGTTGGCTGCAGTTTGGGTGTGGGTAATCCAGAGACAATCAATCATTGGAAGTACTACACTCTGTGAGTCCTCAAGCGGTTGCGCACAAGCTCTTTCAAGTCAGACAATGAACACAATCCCATTTTCAAACTTGGAATTTGGGTTATTTTTCATATTGATGTTTAGTATTCTTGGATTCTTGGCATTGAGTATCCACCTTGAACCAACCTGGTCTAAGGCTGGTGGATTCCTTTCATGGGGTAGGACAATAGGTGGGATTTCCACACTAATTGCATTATGGATGACTATTACACATCTACTAATGGTTGATGATTCCCCAGCAATCTGTCCAATATGTATTGTTCTTTTAGCCGCTAATATTGTGACTATGATGCAATTCAATTTGCTACTTGCGTCAAATTCTGATGGCAGTTGGAATTCCAACTGAACGCCTACTATTTGCGATAATCCCATACACGGGGATATTTACTCAAATTGCTGATACCGTCATTCTTCAGAATCAGAAACATCTTCTGGAGCAGGTTGAGCAAATAGTAGTAGAGAGAATATGAAGATGAATCCCATAAGTGCCATTAAGGGAATGCTCATGAAATCAAATACATTGAGATATTGAACTGTACATGACTCAAAGGCAGAACAGAATGGGGAATGCTGATCCGGATTCATTTGTAATTGATAATGATAGATCGATATAAATGCACCAAATCCAGCCATTGCCAAACCGTATGGCTTAATTCCGAAATCATTTCTAAATGCAGCAAAAATAAAGAGAAATGCCATTGGATACATAACAATGCGTTGATACCAACACAATTTACATGGCAAGAAATGAGCAATCTCTGATAGGTATAAACTAGCCATCATTGCGAATAAAGCGACAAACCCAGCAAGAAACAGTGCTTCCCTACTGTGTTCTAGGCGCAGTTCAGCAATCTTCTCAGCAATAGGTGCGGACTTCTTGCTAGCAATTAACAAGCCAATTAGAATAATTCCTGAGATACCTGCGGCCAATGCTAGGTATCCGAACAGATCTCCTGCTTCTTCTGGTGTCAAGTAATCACCGTTTTATCAGAAACCACGGTCACTGATGAGGCTCCTGAACAGCCATCATGATTTAATCACGACGCAAATCAGATTGCAAATCTGTTAAGATACACAAATAACTGCGATTCCCAGTTTACTTGTCAATTATTGTTCTATAATTCAAGGTTGATAAGTTCCCTGCATTTCAAAAAGTGCTTCATCTGTATCGACGTCAATAGGCACCATTCTAGTCACAGTAACCTCAAGTTTGAGTTCCAGGGGGAAATTCTCACGAAGTTCTGAGTACAGTCTAGTCTGTACATCTTCTACATTTCTTCCGCGCAAAACGGTTAGGCAATGTAGGGTTTCTTTCTGTGCACGCTCTACGAAGTACTCAACGAGCCACTCACGCATTGGGAGCTGTGCAGTATCATGCTCCTCTGGTGTTCCGGTTTCCCCGTCCATAGTGTAAATAGTACACTGCTAGGGTATAAATGCAACGAAACCGTGCTTCTGAAGCAGGAAGGCAAACAGTTTATTTGGGTCCACTTTCAAATATCTGTGTTTGGGGTTAAACTCTAGTTATTCTTCAGATTCCGCAGCTAACTTTTCATTTCCATCATTTTTACTAATTTTTTTAGTGTTCATCATAGGGCTTGCAAGTAACAACCCTATGAGTAGTAGCGACAGACTAATTTTAGCCGTGGGGGAAAGGGATGAATCAGACATGGACACAACTCTTGGAGTCGTAGCGGAGGCAATTGCTACACCTTCTGAGTCTTCAGCTATGATTGATAACTTCGAGTTGTCAGCATCAAAGCCCTCATTAATTGGAAATTGATATGTAAGGTTGACAAAGGTTCTACCATCATTTAGAATTGAAAAATTTCCTAATAGCCACGCATCCTGTGGTTCTGAAAATAATAATTCACCACTTGATGAATTGATGACAGCCCCTGACCTAGCCACTCCATCATGTGATTTGATGCCGTTGTACAATTCAGGTTTTTCAATTTCAACT
>JAQXFA010000081.1 GCA_029250565.1 Candidatus Thalassarchaeaceae archaeon | reverse complement strand
CCATCATTCCATTGTGCAGTATAATTAGATAGATTGTATCCTGGTGCTGAGAAAATATTGATTGAAAAGGCACCTAATGATTCAGGTAAAAATAGAGTGGCAGCACTACCGTAAGCACTCCAAAATTGCAGGTCCGAAGGTGGGTTTTCAGCATTCAATTGGCCACCATCCATAATCAGATTACCTTGTATATCCAGTGAAGACCCTTGAGCAACAGATATTGATTCAGAAATTGTCAGATTTACTCCTGCAGAAACAACTACGCTCCCGTTAAGAGTAGATGATTGATTCCAATTGGTATCTTCTGTCAGAGTAACTGTGCTACCATCTGATGGAGGTGTTGCTGCAATAGTTGGGGTGGCAATAGGTAGGGCCATGCCAAACATTAGGGCGGCGGTCAAAATCACGATTATCCGATTGTTCATCACGCTGCGCGAGTCTGTCATTGAACATGAAACCGCCGCTTCAGTGGGCGAAGGTTCAATCACCCTCACCAAAACCGAGGGTTGATGTCGTCAGCAGGCACTTTACCATGGGAACCCATCATCGTAGCCCCCCTTCTCGTCCTATGGCTCTATTTGCCAGGGTATCTATCCAACACAACTGCGATGTTGGGTGGGAAGTGGATTCCTGATAGAACAGGGATCACTGTCTATCCGATTGATGGTGGGAAAATTCATTCTGATGGAAATCGCCTCTTAGGTGATGGGAAAACATGGAACGGTCTTCTTGGGGGCTGTATTGGAGGCGGATTAATTTGTATGCTAACGCATGCGTTAGCAGCAGGTAACGGAATGTATAATTCAGGTCCATTTTTAGATCCATTAGGTGCCTACACAAGCAGTTCAGAAGATATCCAAAATAGTTGGTTTTGGATAGGTGGTGAATGGGGTGCCTCATTCATCATGGGCTTTATTTTAGGACTTGGTTGCATGATTGGCGACTCTGTAGGTTCATTTTTCAAGCGCCGCCGTGGATTGAAGAGAGAAGGCGAGGTGAGTAGTAAGGCGCCGTTACTTGACACACTTCCTTTCGCAATTTTCACTTTCATTTTTGGACTTCTTTTTCTCTCTCCAGCGATTGCAAGTGATACAGTTCTCGCAAAGGGGATGATGATACTCTTGGTAATGACTCCAATTATTCATCGTTCATTCAATGTTTTGGGCTACAAACTTGGATTGAAATCAGTACCATATTGAAGTCAAAGGGATGTTTTTCCCACCTTTTTCCATTGATAACTCGGTGGTATTGCTTATCGCCTCTCTTTGTTACCAATGTAATTGATGGCAGAGGCGACTGTGTTAGTTGTTGGCGGCGGAGGACGCGAGCACGCCCTGACTATGGGCCTTGTTGCATCGCCTTCAGTAGGCGAAGTTCACGTTGCTCCAGGCAACGCAGGAACTTCTCTAGTAGCAACTAATCATCCGTTTTCAGCGGGTGATGTTGAATCGATAGTGGGGTTGGCACAATCGTTAGGCTGCGACCTTGTTGTCGTAGGGCCAGAAGGCCCCTTGGTAGATGGTTTGGCTGACAAATTAACTGCCACCGGCATCCCCTGTTTCGGCCCTCATGCTGAGGGTGCTAAACTTGAAGGAAGCAAGTTGTACGCCAAACAAACAATGCAAAATCTTGGTATCCCTACTGGAGGTATACACAATATCAATTCAGCCTCACAAATTGACGCAGCTCTCGACGACTTTGCACCACCTTGGGTAGTCAAGCGCGATGTTCTTGCTGGTGGTAAAGGCGTAGTTGTTACATCAGACAGGCAAGAAGCGAGTCAGGCTCTATCTGAAGGATTACAAGCAGACGGTTTTGTGCTGTTGGAAGAATTCCTTAGTGGTGAGGAAGCCAGTATGCTAATCATGCTCGATGAAAGTGGGTGGGTTGCTTTACCTGCTAGTCAGGACCACAAACGAGTAGGGGAGGGTGACACAGGCCCAAACACTGGGGGGATGGGTGCATATGCTCCGGCACCAGTAGTTACTGATGAAGTGCGAGAGAAGGTTTACTCAAGAATTGTTGAGCCAATGCACAATTGGCTAAAGTCCCAAGATTCTCTTTACCGTGGTTGCCTCTATGTTGGATTAATGATTGATGAGTTAGGTGACCCCTATGTTGTTGAGTATAATGTGCGATTTGGCGATCCTGAAACTCAGGTTACGGTGCCATTAATTTCTAGTGACCTTTACGAATTACTGTTTTCAGTTGCTTCTGGAGAAGTAGGTTCACACACTCCTGAATTTACCGATTCATCCGCTTTGACAGTTGTTCTAGCGGCGGAAGGATATCCCGATTCTCCGCGTAAAGGATTGCCAATTTCTATCGAAGTTGCGCTGATTGCAAACGGGGACGGCGGCGCGTTCATCCATCATGCAGGTACAAAGCATGAAAGTGAGGGTGAATTGGTCTCAAGTGGCGGCCGAGTTCTTGCTTGCACGGGCATCGGTCCGAACTTGGATGAAGCACGAAATCTTGCATATTCATTGATGGATGGCATTATTTTAGAAGGTTCTCACTATCGTTCTGACATCGGTTTTAGAGCATTGTAGAGTATAAAATTCCAAGTGTTGGACTACGGCTTTACCCCTTACGTGCGCGTAGGCGGGTGCGCGCTCGTTTGGCAACGGTTAAAAAAAGGGGTCAGGTGGCGGCCACGCTGAAGGTCGTAAGACTGACAACAACCGAGGTAATGGAAATGGAAAATGAAGGAAACGCATCTGTGCTACGTAATGTAGCGTGGGGGCTTGCTAGAGCACCATTGGCAGCACTTATTCTGCTGCTAATGACTATGGCAATGTATCCACTAGGTGTGACCTATGATAAAGAGACAGCAATAATGACGCAAGTATTGCCGTTCGTGTTACTCACGATCGGTGCAATGTTCGGCAGTGTGCCAAGAATCGTCTTCTCTAACCTCGGAGTGAAGCCTGCACAGGTCACATTGCTAATCTACTCGCCACTAGTAATCGCAGCAGCGATTCCACAGTTGATTTTAGGAAACACTCTGCTTGGAGTGTTATTCCTGACTTTAGCATTCGGAGTCCACATGTTTGATAGAGTAGGTCGCAACGATGAAGCGAACCTATTCATTTGGATTGTAATGGGTTTCTATGCCGCACTTTCATTTGCGGCTGTTGCAGCCCCTTCTTGGGACGGCACACAGTTCGTGAACGGTGCTTGGCTCCCAGATCTCACAGAGAATGTCTGGGGTTCAATGGATGGACATAGGGAAGCATCGGCTTTCCTATTCTTCAATGGCTGGATGATAGCCATCCTTACTGGGGTGCTTGTCACACTGGGTATTCGTGGCAGATTTGCAAAGCCAAGCACAAAGGGTTGGTTCTCCAACCTTCCAGAGAAAATCAACGATAAAGCATTCATTCCGTTGTTTGCTGCATTTGGGGTTTGGCTCGTAGCTCACCTAATTTCAGAAGCATCATTCTTCTCAGTAACAGAAGTACAGAGAGTATCAGGAGATTCTCTTGGCGTATGGTGGCCACTATTTACTGGTATAATCTCATTACT
>JAQXFA010000080.1 GCA_029250565.1 Candidatus Thalassarchaeaceae archaeon | reverse complement strand
GAGAATGAATGTATTGAACAGGTATTTGACCAAGGGTTCATTGCTCCTGTAAGAACCCACATTGTTGACTTAGATGATGATGGTTTTACTGATATTATAGTTGCAGATATTGGGATTCTCCCCCCAGCTGATGAATTAGTTGGAAAAGTCGTGATGCTGAAAGGGCTTGCAGATGACGAGTTTGAACCGATTATATTGATAGAAGAAATAGGCCGCACCGTCTGTGCTGAATCTGGTGATTTTGACCAAGACGGCGATTTAGATTTAGTTGTCTGCGAGTTCGGCAATCTAGAAGGTAGTTTGTTTTGGTTAGAGCAAAGCGAAAACAATACTTGGGTTAGACATAATATCGATGTTCGTTCAGGTGTAATCCACGCTTTTCCATTTGACCTTGACGGGGATGGAGATTTAGATATCGCAGTCTCTCTTTCCCAAGTATCTGAAGAAATCAACATATACCGAAATAATGGGGATGGAAACTTCACGAAGCATTCACTAGTTAACGAAGATGAAACGTTCTACGGAATGTCTGGTTTAGAGGTAGTTGATCTCGATCAAGATGGTGATTCAGACATCATTTATTCTAATGGTGACACTCTTGATATGGATCTACCAGAAGAGATAGATCCTCATTCCTATCATGGGGTAAATTGGCTAGAGAATGATGGTTCAGGAGAATTCATCCGCCACCAATTAACCAATGTGTGGGGGGCTTTTACTGGTCATGCGGTTGACATAGATGATGATGGCGACCTTGACATAATTGTTGGGACGTTACAGATTCAAGAGTTCTTTCCTGATTGGAATCGTATCGATATAGTGATTTTAGAGAACGACGGTAATGAACAATTTACTAGACACGAATCCACACAAATTTTGAGATATGTAATGACATTTGATTCCGGCGACATCGATGGTGATGGAACAATTGATTTGATTGGTGGAAGCCACCGTATTAGTTGGCCCGGGCCAAGTCACAAAGGTATCGAATTCGTATGGACACCACCAGGGAGTTGTTCATAGTGGAGCCCAGTTTATTCACCAAGATAATCAAAGGAGAAATCCCTGCGTCATTCATCGCCAAGCACGATTCATGGGTTGCATTCCTTGACATTAATCCACGTGCCGAAGGCCATACTCTCGTAGTACCTGTAGAGCAAAAGCAGAGGATTAGGGATTTGAGTAAAGAGAGCCAACAATCTTTGATGGAAGGTGTGGCAATAGTTTCAGAAAAGTTATGCAATCACTTTGGGACAAATGATTGCACAATCGTAGTTCATGATGGGCCAGCAGCAGGACAAGAAATCCCACATGTACACATTCATGTTGTCCCTAGAAGTCACGGGGATGGCGGTAAAAGTGCATTAGCCATGTTTCCCAACACGCCTCCGCCCGGTTCAGTAGATCCAGATTTTTCTGCCTTGGCAAAACTTGCAGATGAATTATCTTCGGATTAGATATCCGACGAATTGATGGTTTGATACCATCTCCGAAGGGATATGGAAGAGGAAGTTGACCACCGCGGCGACGAATTACCTCCTCTTACAAAGCGTTCAAGCAATGTAAATCTTGAGCGTATTTTGAAATTACACAAGCCAGACTTTTCGGATGCTCACCTTACAACTACTGGTTTTTGGCCAGTAATTCGTACGATGATGCGTTATGGTCACGATCATGTGATGAGTAGAACTTGGTATCATAATCATGGTGAAGACCCCAATGATGGCCCAGGGGTACTTGCTGTTGCATGGCACACTGCGGGTTTGATAGACCCATTATTGATAGTTCTAAAAATAAACAAACCATATGTTTTCGCGGGCCGACAAGACATCCTAACTGGTCCAATAATTGGTTGGTGGGGGAGGAGAATGGGTGTCCAACCATTGCTCCGTCAAGCAGAGAGATTGAGAGGATTTGTCGATGATGAAACAGCGACCCAAGTTAATTCCTCGAGTATGTTGACGGTAGCATCAAAACTTGCACATGGTCAAGCATCAATATTGTTGCCAGAAGGCCATTCACATAGTGAGTGGTATATCCATCGTTTACGAACAGGACCGGTTCGTTCAGCTCTCAATGCAGCCGCCCTTGCAAGAGAAATTGGCAATGATGTCCCTGTTATTTTACCAGTAGGTCTTACTTTCCGTGATCCCCACGCATGGTTTTCAGATGCATCAGTTGAATTTGGTGAACCAATTCAACTCCCTGAACTTCCCGATAAAAATCATGGTGCGAAATTACTCGCTGGTGAATGGGTTGAACCAGACAAAGAAACAACCATTGCGGTACGAAACGAGATGCGGGATAGGTTAGGTTCCTTGACACCAGATGCACCAGATATTGATACTTGGAGAGCGTGGTTATTGCTTGGCCACATTGCTGCGAAATTAGATGGTAATCGTTTGACTACGTGGCAACAAGAAGTATTGCACGGGCGCGCAATCCGTGACCGAATGCGTGGTTCGTCAAACAAAGTATGGCAAGGCCCAGAAGGATGTGGCGAAGAGGATTTAGCATCCACTTCAAAAATAACGGAGAAGGCACGTAAAACTGCTAAAACACTCCATGATATGAAACTGGACGCCCGCGCATATCACCCCGACTCCGCTAAATTAAACTGGAAAAATATAGTATTGGCATTGGTTCTCATACCTTTGATTGCTGTTGCATTACCGTTCACAATTCTTGGTAATGGTATTCAGGCTACTGTTGGTTTCATGATTGCGAAATTCAATAGTGAGGCTGTAGATAAGAGGACAACATTCCATATGATGTCAATGATGCTTGGTACAGTTATAATTCGCCCACTAGTTCATATTGGTACAGCTTTATTGTTATTGAAGGCAGGTTATTTCCCCGAATATTCTACCTATATTATGGCGCCCATTCTCTTCGTTTCCCTTTGGTTAATTACAGATTTGAGTACATTTTTGTGTAGATGCTTTCTGCGAATTTCTTGCGTCATTAGAAGAAACATTCGCACCCATTCTTCATCTCGTTCAAAGGGTTGGAATTCTCTTAGAGCAGAATTCGAGGAGTTATCAGAGATGCTCGGTGTGCTAAAATAGTGCGCCATCCTCACGGCCCTTATGAGTAGTGATTACGAGGCCAATATACGTGATTGGCTAACTAGTGAAGGTCTTGAAGTCAGAGAGCGACCAGACCAGCGCGCAGATTTCCACTTAATGGTGCGATATCCACCAACACCACATGGACACGTGTTCAATATAGCATCACCAAAACAGCGAAACTTGGTAGTAGTTTCAACAGTCACCCAAGTGGACGCAGGCCAACAAGATGCAATGACTAAGCGAAGTGAAGAAGATGATGCGGGTTGGGAGGGTTGGTTACATGAAAGCCGCCTTCATCTAACAAGAAGTGGGGTTGATTGGGTTCTTCATGTTCGTAATTCTACAGAAACTCCACCAGGTCCCCTTCAAGCATTCAATCTGAGTAAGCCAATTTGGACAGATGGCTTGAGTCAGAATGAATTGATGCAAACGCTCCGTCATTTGTGGTTGACAAAACTAGCATTAATTCATGAAATAAAATATTCATTTGGCCCAGGGGTTGGAAAACCCGGACCTGTTGATGATTGGCAACAACAACAAGGGGTACAACAATTACCCCCTCAGCGAGATAACGAAGTATCTACAGATGATGCTGG
>JAQXFA010000079.1 GCA_029250565.1 Candidatus Thalassarchaeaceae archaeon | reverse complement strand
CCCTAGAAAATTACACCTAACCTTCAAGTTACGAATTCTTTATGAGCCTTGAATTGTAGGAAGCCACTGCACTATGGCGGCGTGGCATTAGAGAACTCATGGTGTTTTTACTAATATGGCCAAAACCCAAGTGTGGGCCTTTTCATTGAACATGAATGTTTCATGTTAGATTACCGGTGGCTTTAAGAGGGTGTGCTATCACTGCGGTAATAGACCAAGAATCGGGAGCCAAGAAGTAAAAACAACGTTTATCCGTCATCTGCACAGCGATAATATTCAATAATAGAATAATCAAATATTGTTAACAAGAACGGATAAACACTTGAGTAACTTTTAGGCAGATTGTAGGAAGAAAAAAAAAGGAGATAAAAATATGACTGGAAATAATATGACAAAATGTACGGAATGTAACAGCAGAGACCTTGACCATGATGAGGGGCGTGGTGAAGTAGTTTGCAATGATTGTGGCACCGTACTTGATGCAAATCAAATTGACGCTGGGCACCTAAGTGGCCTGGTAGGAGAAACTGCACACATGAGTGCACAACGAAATGACAGTGTAGGTGGTAGAACCACAAGACGAACTCATTTCGACCGAGCCGAGGCTCGAAGAAATGGACTTGGTAATATCATCAGACCTGACCAAAGAGCCCACTCTCAACGAAACGTTCGAGCTAATGATATCCTTGATGAAATCAGACGGATTTCGGGGTCTGATGATGTTGCAAAAGCTTGCATCCCCTTTCTTAAAAAATGCTACACCAAAGATGGTGAGGGTGATGGCCACGGTAAGTTACCACTTAACCAAATGAGATTTATCGGATCCAAACCAACGGACAAGGGAAAGGATGCGACGTACATTATCAGAGTAAGTGCAATAGCAACAATGAGAGTGGTTTCAGAACTTGGTTCTATACCTTACCAGTACTGGCAACAAGATGCCGATAGACTTGGTCTCGAAAGAAAAGATGTAACTGAGACTGCGAGACTTATCAAAGCCCGCCTAGTCAATCTCTTCCAAGGCCGTGCTTCAACAATAGACCCACGTGTAGGGATGAGAAATTTACGTCGTAACGCTATTGAAGCATTTGAACAAAAGTTGAGAGATTACATCAGACAACACGACGTTCAGCATGCTGAAAAGTTACTAAAATGGTTCACTGAGAAGGTTCGTGTTCTTGATTCGGATGGTGAAGGGCCCATGGCACAAGAGAAGCCACGTATGCTTCTAGCAATGATTACCATCTGTGGAATTGAACTATTCGATGATGTCAAAATGACCAAGAAAAGCATCGCTGAAGAGATTTTCAACCTCACAGTTGGGGGTGTTAACTCAAGACTCAAAGGTGAGCAACATGGCATGACTAAGAAGCAATTCATCAAGAAATTCAACGATGGAGCAAATACTGCTTGAAGTACACCAACCATACAATTGGACGGGTTTCATTACTGGTTTTCGCGGTTAGAAATATTCGCTATGAGCGCCGCCCCTGCTAAACCAACAGCAACCCACATCACTCCGATCGCAGGTAGCCCCAACAACCCACCATCCTCTGATGATTCGCCATCACAGCAAGCAATTTCTAATTCCTCACCCCATTGATGTACAAGCACAAGAGAGAGGTCTTCACCATCCCAAGCAGCAGGAAGAGTGTAAGTCATTGATCCAGAATTACCATCCAACTCAACCATATCACGCACCACATCATGATAGTCCCCTAAACCATTAGATCCGTCTTCAAAAGTAGCTGATGCCTCGACTACGAAAACTAGGGACGTAGTAGATTCTGGCAGCCAATCACCTGCTTCGAGATTCCATGTTAGAGTCCCTGATGCCATATCTTCACTAGACCAAGAAAGTGATGAGGTCGCTGATTCCTGAGAATATTGTGATGGTTGTGCGAGAGACTCTGCGTAATATGGTTTCAATTGGTCACCCTCTAAACCCCCGCTTCCAGCGTGCATTGTTTCACCATTGATGATTATAGTTGGTGGGGCGCGCATAACACTTACAGTATCCTTTGATGCTTTGCCATATCTTGCTTCCCAGCGATGGTCGGCTGATTCCACTCCAAATGGATCTTCTACTTCACCAATAGCACGGTGGAAAGTTAGAGTCGTTGTCTCACTAGTTGCCTCTGCAATTGCCGCATATAGCCCCTCTTCTGCAAGCACGCAATTTTCACACCATGACGCCGTGTAGACTTCAGCGATAGATGGGTAATCAGCCATAGATGATTCAGTTGACGCATTTGTAACGTTAGATACATCTATTGAAATGCCACCAAATATGCCTTGATTATAATCAGCTGTTGGAACCGGGGTCGGGGCCGCAATTGCCATTGGAAACATCAATAATGCAAAACTGAGAATAACGATTCTAGGCAAGTTACTAGTTGACATGAAGTGCCCGACACAGTGATTCAATATCAAAGAAACAGTTAGTTGTGTGATGTTTTTGATTTGTAACATGTTCAATGATGGTATCCGATCCCATCCTCGATTGGTACATTCAATCGATTTGGAAGCCGATCTAGTAGATCCATTGGCGGTATTGGGTTTGGGAATAGATTCCACCATGGTGGTTCTCCTGGACGCCCATGACGACGCTCATACGGCCCTAACATCTCTACAAGTTCCCTACGTACTCCTTGAACAGGAGCATATACCCGGGCAAAAACTTCGTAATCACCACCTTGTTGCTCTTCCCTTCTACGGAAACCTGTCAATCTTGCTAACCCTTTCACAAGGTCTAACTCATCTTCATCTCGCACTATCCAAGCAACTATTGTATCATCAATAGTTACTGCATTTGGGGTTTCTCGTGGAATACGCAGAATACCCCCTATTGGTGTATTTATCATGACTCGAAAGGCTGCTGGGAAAATGTTTAGCCAACGACCGCGATGGCGTCCTCTATCAAATCTGTAATCACGACGCTGAAGTTCTAACCACCTAGGATCGTCTAGATGTGGTTGCATTCTATCCCCGCCCGGGGGTGCATCTCTTAATCCATTATCAGAGATGAATTTGGCAAGCGGTTCTAACTTATCAGCAGACGTCAAATCATCCATCAATGTAAGAATGACGCTTGCAATCACGTCACCAACAGGTAATTGTTTGAAGGACCCATTTTCGTGGATGCATAAAGGCATAGACTTCCCATCCTCAAGGTTTTCCAGACTGTCTGACCCAGCCACGGTAAATCTAGCACCATGTGCTCCTGGCCCTGGCCCAACTGAATAAAATAGCCCAGATGTGCCTTCAATTGTGATATGAAACTCACCTTGAGTTGAGACTGTGATTCTTTTATCTGAATCACAAATACCTCTCAGTAATAATAAGGCGCGGCACTCTGGTTCCGCGGGCATTAACTCTCCCTCATTTTCATGCCAACACCATTGTAATGCTCTGAGATATTGATGCTCATCCGAAGATGGGGGGGACAGTGCCCAACTTGTCAAAAGTGCCCAAAGTCTTGGCCAAGGAGGGATTTGTGACCATATCCACTTACCATTTTTGATTGTTCTAATCTGTAGTTTCCCTTGATGAATGCGGAGTGATGGCCCGGCCCATTTACGCATTGTAGCTAATGGTGTACCACCAGCCATGACTTCACGCCATCTCTTAACCCACAATTGATTATTTGATTCTAGTAAATCCCAATCAATGTCGGTCCATCCTTCTTCCATCCTTATCCCACGAATTTCGTCCACCATTTGATTGAAAACCGGTGCCATACCATGTTCCACACGGCCACCGAAAGCACGGGCGGCTAAACGATTCATACCAGCATTCCAACGCAAAAATAGGTCTGCCCCTTCAAATAAAGCGCGCCCGGGTGCATGTTCCCTACGCAACAATATGCGTTGCATCCTATTCATCTGACGACGTTGGTAATCGCCCCGTACATTGTGTCTATCAACGCGGCGGTTTGCAACAATTAAGAGAGTTGTAAGTAGTAGATTCCAATCACAATTCTCAAACCTCTTCTTCTCTTTAGAATTACC
>JAQXFA010000078.1 GCA_029250565.1 Candidatus Thalassarchaeaceae archaeon | reverse complement strand
AGTGGTTTAGCAGCAGGTTGTTCACTCCATACTGACTCTTTCATCTGTGCGCGTCCAAGAACTATGGCCTTACGAATAATTTTAGCAACGCTTGCTACAGCCAATGTTTGACGGTCAGTCAAACTCCAGTATGAATCGCCTCTTGGATGAGTGTGTGTCCATATTTGGAATGGGATTATGGCGCCCTTGGGTGGATTTAGCCCCACTCGTGAAATTGTCCCCCAATCAATGTAACAATTACCTACAGCATCAATCAACATGCTGACTTCCATACCAACTGTTTCACTGATGGAATAGAACCGTGGCCATAAATTATTGATACCAAAAAAGGCCATCGTTTCTCTTACCTCGTCGCACCACACATCACCTCTCTCAAGAGCTGCATTCACGGCGTCAAGCGGGTGTAATACCGGCGTTACTGGTGGCTTTGCCTCTGCCATCACTCATCACCCCCAGTAATCAGTTCAGGAACTTCTGGAAACTCTAACTCTCCAAATGTCAGAGAATACATGCGAGCTGGTGTCGGTCGGAAAGGCATGCCACTAAGTTCTCGGAGATTCTGAATCAACCATTGGGCTCCATGGGCAGCAGCAAGTGCGTAACCCATCTGCACATTCCCAGCCTTGATTGAACCAGGTATCTGACAAGAAGCAGGTGATTGGTCAAGAGGAGTCATTGTCTCAACTAGGTTGGAATCGCTCTGATGGTCAAGAGCAATCATACCGTCCCCGCCACATCTCAAATCTATCCAGCGCTCAGAGTTATTGTGAACAAGTGCTCTTGCTGCTGGTCTGTCAACAGCGACCACTACTACATCATAACCATCAAGTTGTGACACTCTCTGTAGTTTCTCACCAATCGGTTTCAGCGTCAGTGCAGAGGATAGGAATGGCGCTAACCGCTCTGCAGAAGAATTGACTTTGAGGCGGCCAACCATCCTTGGATCGTGTCTTTGGTGTGCAAGATTGCCGACCTCGACTCTATCATCATCCATTAGGTGGATTTGGACTCCACCCATTCTTCTCGCTATATCTCCTGCAGTCAGTGCGGGAATGAGCAAATCAAGCAGTTGGCTCCCAATGCCTCCTGCACCTACAACTAGTACTCTAATCATGATATCATCTCTCCACTATTCCCTTCAATTTCTTGACAATATATTAACGATGTAAACAAAATCATGATTACATGATGAATAGGGTAATGTATGAAAGCGGAATTGACTCTCGGAGATATATGCCTGATTCGGCACTTCAGACATTTGAAGAAATCGGCCGAATCCCAGCCAGAGTCCTTGGTTACTTGTTATCAGATAATGATGGCGAATTAGTTGATAGCGACACCCCATTCAATGAAAGACTGCGGTTAATTAAACGAGAAGAGAGATTAATTTGCATACGCGCTGGAATATATGGTGTTCTATGTGGAATTGGTATTGTATGGATAACATATCTAGCTAGATCTTTGGAACCAAGTAACCTAACTGCAGACCTAAAAGTCACGGCACTATACTACATCATTACCATCGGTTCAGGAATTATTCTTACCATGATTGAATTAGTTTTCATATATGCTGATACGATTCAAACCGCCAGAAAAATAGCCCTTATTTCTGGACTTCGCCCCGCTATCATTGATGAAGATGATATCGCTGATGAACTGATTCTTGCACTGATGTATGCTGGTCTTAAAGCACCAAATTCACATTCCCCTTTGTACGGAATTAACCCCCGTGAGCATGTGAATAAAATAATTCTAATTTTTAGCATGGCAGCACATAAATCAAAGGTTGCAATCTCTAGAATTATACTCAAATCACTTTATCGACGCCTTCTCGTGAGATTGGGTGGGAGAACTGCATCACGTACAGTAATTGAAACAGCATCTATTCCTGTATTCGCTTTATGGAATTTTATTGCAGTTAGAAGAGTCATGAAAGAAATCAGAATTCGTACAACTTTTCCTCTTTTAGTCGATGATTTGGAAAAAGATTTGCTTCCAAAAGGTTTCGATGATTTGACAGAAATGCAACAAAAAGCCACCCTTCTTGCGATAAAATCACAAGTTACTGGCGTGGCTGATTTTCACCCGAATATCAAATTATTTGTTGAAAGAATGTTTGCTGGTAGTTATCATGCAAATGAAGATGTTTTTGAAAACATCAATGGCAGTTTTGGAGATATTGTTGCCACGATGAATGAAGATGAACGAAGAATCCCCCTACGGATTTTTGGTGCTGTCTGTGGTATGGATGGGAGATTAAAGCGAAGGG
>JAQXFA010000077.1 GCA_029250565.1 Candidatus Thalassarchaeaceae archaeon | reverse complement strand
CTCAGCCCCTCTCAATGAGAAAACAATTCCAATGTTTATGTCACCAACTCGTAGTTTCGTGTTACCTAAAAACGGTGATACAGATATTATCATGGTTGGGCCGGGAACTGGTATTGCACCATTCCGTGCATTCCTAGAACAAAGAAAATTTGACAAAGCCCAAGGCCGAAATTGGTTATTCTTTGGTGACCGAACTTCTACCCATGAATATCTGTATGGTGAGGAATTAGATGACTGGTTAGACAGTGGGCATTTGACTCGCCTTGACCTTGCGTGGTCACGGATGGCAGAGATTCCCAAAACCTACGTACAGAATTTGATGGCTGAAAATGGTGAAGAGATTTGGTCATGGATTGACGGTGGAGCATACTTCTACGTTTGTGGTGATAAACACCGTATGGCAAAAGACGTTCACAAAACTCTCATCAATATTTGTGAGGAACACGGTAAAATGAGTGCTGAGGATGCAAAGGAATTCGTGGAACAACGGATGATGAAGCAAGAGAAGAGATACCTCAGAGATGTCTACTAATTAGATATCTAGGAATAGTCATTCTATTGAACCGGCTCCTCTTGTGGTATTCCATGTTTGAGAGGGTGCTCATTGCCAACCGCGGTGAAATCGCCCTCAGAATTTCTAGAGCACTACGTACTTTGGGTTGCGAGGTTGCAATCATTCATGGACGGGAAGACCGCCTTTCTTTGCCTGTGCGTTTCTCTGATATTGCAATACCAAATTATTCTGCGAATCCATTAGATTCCTATCTTGATTATGAAAAGGTGATTGAAGCTGCAAAGGAGATTGGGGCTCAAGCAATTCACCCAGGATATGGTTTCTTGGCTGAGAATGCAGATTTTGTTCGCCGTTGTGAAGAAGAAGGAATAACTTTCATTGGGCCCTCATCAGATGTAATTTCATTGCTTGGTGATAAGATAGAGGCTAGGAAGGCTATGGAGGCGGCTGGTCTTCCTGTTGCTAAAGGAAGTAGTGAACCAGTGGCAAGTTCCTCAGAAGCAGCAACAATTGCTACCGAAATAGGCTACCCAGTCATCATCAAGGCTGCTGCTGGCGGTGGTGGAATTGGAATGCAGATCGTTCATCAAGAAAGTGAGTTTGATTCTGCGTTAAACCTCTGCCAATCACGAGCACGTTCAGCTTTTGGGGACGAGCGTGTATTTATTGAGAAATACATTGAAGGGGCACAACACATTGAATTCCAAGTTCTTGCTGATGGGAAAAATGCCATTCATTTCGGTGAACGTTTTTGTTCTATACAACGCCGACATCAGAAACTACTGGAAGAAGGTCCGTGGCTTTCTCCAGAAGTACGTGAGGAAATAGGTGCCCGCGTTTGTGCTGGTGCGGAAGCAGTCGGTTACAAGGGATTAGCGACCTTTGAGTTTTTACGCGATTCAAGTGGCGAGTTCTATTTTTTGGAAGTGAATCCTAGGGTACAAGTGGAGCACACTGTAACTGAAATGATTACTGGCCATGATTTAGTGAGCCTTGGTATTCGTATTGCTGCTGGCGAATCTTTACCTTTTACACAAGATGAAATTGAGATTTCAGGGCATGCAATCCAATGCCGAATTAATGCTGAAGATCCTGTGAACTTTGTGCCATCTCCTGGACGACTTTGGGACTGTCACTTCCCTGCTGGTTTTGGAGTAAGGGTTGACACGCACGCGCATGTTGGTTACGAAATGCCGGGGTGTTTTGATTCCCTTCTAGCCAAGATGATTGTATGGGCTCCCACTAGAGAAGATGCAATCGCTGGGATGAAGACTGCTCTTAGTGAAACTGTATTGGTAGGGGTTGACACAGTCATTCCACTGCATAAGGTAATTTTGAGTGAGCCTGATTATTTGGCTCGAGATATTACGATTCAGTATATTGAAGAACATCCAAATCTACTGTGAATTCACAGTTGATTCTAATTATCCAAGACGTTGCATACCCGCAAATCTAGGTGCTGGTTCATTACTAGCAACCATGCCATTGAAATTTTGAGGGGCGTTTAATTTCTTAGATTCCATCCCTGAAAGGGTGAAGCCCTCGCTTTTGCTACTACTTGAGATTCCACGTAATGTACGGTTTGCTAGGTCATCGGCTATTGCACCGCCTCCATTGGTGGTTAACAAACGCAAGCGTGCTTGAACATCAGACTGCGAATCTTGGTCGGCGCGCAAGCGTAGGATTTGAGTGGAATTAAGTTGAGTATCTTTGTAGTCATCATTTTGATTTCCATCATCATCACCGTAAACATCTCTGTACCCGTCACCTGCACCGATTATTTTACGAGTGATATTCTTCCCACCTGTTTCCATTCTTTTTAGTCCGGGTTTAACCCATTCTCTAATTGCTTTGAGTGCGCCACGACTACGGCTGTAAGAACGACTCACTCTTATTCGTGAATCACGTGCATATTGTTTCTGCATCCGGTTCAAAGCAGGGTATGATTCCAATGGATGAGGTGTGTTAAGTCGATCGAATGACCTTTGTAGTTGTTCAGGTAATGGAGGTTGTTCTTCAGTTATTTTAACTGCTGCTGATGCAACCAATCCTGGGTTTGTCGGTAGGTCTGAACGTAATGCAATACGGGTTGGTTCTGGTAAGTTTGGCCCAGCAGCTTCACTCAACATTGTGTAGGATGAAACCTTTGAGTCAGGAGATCTTTTCCAACTAGGTTGAGTTACTGCAGGTAATTGGGTAGATGGTGAGGGGATTTCATTCAGAGGGGGGGTGTTTGCTGAATACTCACTAGCACTATCCAATTCGTCAAACATATCGAATAATCCACCAGAATCAAAGCTAGCCTCACTCGCCTCCAAGGCCGCCGCATGTGCTCTATTCAATGGAGGGCTTGGGTTAATGTCATCAACAGGTACAGTAGTTACACTAGATGAACTTGGTTGGTTTGAATAATCAGGTAATTGGAATGGGGTATCATAACCTGAGGTCGTGACCTTCCTCTGCTCTCTTTGTTCTGCTAATGCCTTTGTGGAACGTTCCATCATACTGGTTTGATTCGATTCTTTTTCTGAGTACCAATCAGGTTCGCCTCTTCCCCAAACTTTCTCATATGCAGAACTATCAGTTGGTTGAGGGAGATTTGAGGGTCTACTCATAATCTCTGAGGGGGTAGTGTTTGGACTTTTGTTCCTATGTAATTTTGCAAGGGCTTGCCCAAGGGACTCATCAACACCAACCATCTGCAATTCAGCCTCGGCAATAGCAACCGAACCAGCCTCATGACGAATATCTTCAATATCACCTATGAGGCCTAACTCTGGTTGTTGTAATTCTTCCAACCCAATCACTGCATCTTCCAAAGTATAACCATCTGACATGCGGTCAAGAATAGTGTATAGTCGATGCAACAAATGGTCTCGCCCATGTAGTAGATGACGATCACCCTGTTTTGTATCAATACAAAGAGCAGGCCTTCTACCCAATAACCAAGCTAGTAATGCAATAGTTCCTAGAATAAATGAATAATATTGCACTACTCCAGTAAAAATTCTGAAACTAGAGAGAATTGCGAGTACACCAAACAATGTAACTAGTGGTGGGGTGAATGCAACGTGGTGGTGGCGAATACGAGTTATTGTATCCAAATCAATTCTCATACCTTTACGGTCGCTACGCTCCAATAGTAGATTTTCATTGGTCAAAACGGCAGTGATTTGGCCATCAACACCAGCCATCTTCAAAGGACCAAATTTTTCGTTCTCCAATCACCTGCCCCCTTCTACTCTGTCCATCGTTTAGGGCCTAGCCCTTGTGCGCATCCCGGAACTAGCAGGATAGCGGTCTGCTTATACATATTACCCAAGACATGAGGTCGTTTAGGCCGGTCTGGTGGGTGGTTCTTTGAGTGCGGTAAAAATTACCTCACTTAACGAGGCATGGCTATTGCTTATTCCAAGGGGGTTAGATTTGTGCTGAAACCAAGGAGCCTCATTTTTGCATCCAGTTGATTAATCAATACTCTTGGTTGTGAAACTGGTCGTAAGAACAGTGGTTGGTCCCAACTTACCTCTAACTCATTTCCTTCAATCGATTCAACTCGCCCAACAACAAATTGCAAATCAACCGCTGCATGAATTACATCCCCTACAGCAATTTCTTTCTGTTGGAATGGTGCTTTGATTAATTCAATTCGGCTCCTCACATGTTTATTCATGGATTCGCTGTAACTTCCATCATCATCAGGATGAACTAGGATACTTCCTCGCTCAAGTGCGGCTTCTCGTAAATCCCGCATCGCCACACCAACTCTGTCACCAGCTCTTGCAATATCAACATCATCATCCATTACTTGTAATGAGCGAGTAACTCCTGATTCGGCAGTGGGTAGAGCTAACAATTGATCGTGTTTGTTTACAGTCCCAGATTGCACGTAACCAATCGCCACTAAGCCAACTCCTTTGACGTTGAAATATTGATCGACTGGTATCACTAGACGTTGTTCTGAATGATCTGCTAACTTATCCAATTCGGCAAATAGGAGTGTACGCATTTGGTGCTCGTCAAGTGGATTTTCGTGTAATGTCCAAGAAGATAATCCGGCCTGTTGTTGAATCATCTTAACTTGTTCTGGGTCAACCCATTCACCATCAGCAGGACGAATAATGATGTGTCCATTTTCTATTCCTGAACAACCAAAAGCGACAAGAATTTCCCCAAGCGAAGAATCAACTTTTGAAATTTCAACAACCCCTGCTCTGGCAACATTGAGAATGCTTAGTAATGGTCTGAGTTTTTCTGGATGGCGTAATGGCCTAAGAAGGGAAAGAACCTTCACTTCATCATCTTGAACCATCTTGAATACATAACTTTCAATGTCTCTAGTGTCATTGAGTTTGGCGATGCTCTTGGCGAATTCCTGAGAGCCAACGAAAGCTACATTCAACACCGTCATGGTGGTGGCGGGCAACCCATCTGAATTGAACCCGCCGCTCAGTCAGATGCCTTCATTGCATCACGAGCAGCCTCTGCTGCTTTCCACAGTTTCTTTTCTTCATCACTTTTTGGGACGAACTGTGGTATGGGGATTGGTCTCATCTGATTATCAATTGCAACCATGAAGAAAAAGCCAGTACAGATTTCTTCTGATTCCCAAACACTGCGGTCTAGTCGCCTAGCAATAACATGGCAACCAGCGGTATGGGTGGATGTAAAAACTACCTGTGCAGTCACTTCAATCAAATCTCCTTGAAACGCAGGCCGTTTGAATTTGAGGGAATCAATGCTGACAGTAACAAACTCGCGGTGTGCGAATTTACTAGAGACAATCCCAGCAGCGGTATCCATTATTGAAAGCAATCGCCCACCGAAAAGGGTGTTGTAGGCATTTGTATCCCCAGGGAAAACTTCCTGAATTAGTACTACTGGTTCAGTCGTGAAAGGTTCACCCGGCATTGTAATCGTAACCTTGGCCGTTGCTCATCCCTCATCAATCCTTGTCCATCCTACGTTCAAAGAATGGAGGTTGTAAGAGAAGTGCTCATGCGTAAGAGTGTTCTCGGCCCCCTATGGGAGGCGGGGTCGACAAGGTGGCTGTAGCCTTGGTATCCGGTGGGATTGATTCACCTGTTGCGGTTGCGCGCATGATCCAATCAGGATGGACAATTTATCCCATGCATTGTTCACAAGAACCAATCACCGGTCGAGAAGCAGAAGAGAAAACACTTGGCACCCTAACACTACTATCAAATCCTAATGGGCCATTAGGTGATAATAGCGGAAAAATTTGTGATAAACTTACAGTCATTCCAGTTGGTGAAATACTATCAATGTTTACTGATCCCCAATCTCATCGCGATTATTTCGTTCATATGAAGAGATTGTTCAATGTACTTGGTTGCATGGTTGCAGATGAAGTGGGGGCAACTCACCTCTTAACTGGAGAAAATCTTGGGCAGGTATCAAGTCAAACTTTGGGGAACCTTGGCGCGGTTGAAAAATCTTCAAACAGACCAATTCTTAGGCCACTTCTAGGATTGGATAAACAAGAGATAATTGATGAAGCGAGAACTTTGGGTACATTTGATGTAAGTAAAGGGCCTGAATTATGCGATATTTTGGGGCCAAAACATCCGACAACAGTGGCTAATATAGTAAGACTTGAAGAGAACGAGGATAATCTCGGTGGGTTAACAAAATTGGCAGAAAAATGCTATTCTCAACGCCGCGAAGAGTCATTTTCACAGTGACTTTGCCACAGTCATTGGCCCATTGAGATTAAATGCAACTTAGGACTCGCTTTCATGAACCGCATAGCGGTTCCGGAGTGATAGACATGAATGACAAGAATAAGAAGGCAACCAGTTACCTCATCCTTGGGTTGATGATTCTCTCAACTACAGCGGCAGCAGCATCGGTCACAACATTTTCAGATGGTAGTGCTAGTGTTGAGGTTGAATTGAGAGAACCTGGGAATTTTATGGACAGTTGGGCAGGAGCAATTTCTCTACCTGAAGGAGAAACTATTACCTCTGCTAGCGTCAATGTTTCAACTGGTTTTGCGATGCATGATGATTACACAACATACGACCAATCCCTCATGCCACCAGGCGGTGGAGGAATTTGGGATGCTCGTTACAATAGTGGTCTTACCACATACAACGATGCTAATTGCCACTCCCAAAATCCAATTGATTGTTCTTTCACATCCACAGCCACAACGTTATCTCTCACCAGCAAGGGATTCAATGCTGACTTTGAAACAGGGAGCCAAGGAATGAATCCTCAACAGCCAGTGGACATATTCAATTGGGAAAGGAAGACACCAGGGATGATGCATATCCCAGCATCCGGTTGTCCAACTGGAGACTTTTGTTGGGGTACTAATTTTGATGACCCTGATTATACCGATGATGCACCAGATGCGAGTTTCGAATACACTATGGATACCTCACCTATTTGGGTTTATCCAACTAAGGGGGATGCAACTTTCAATTCATATCATAGCCTCTACAATCGTGTAGCTACTGGAAGCAACAAATATTACGAAGACTGTGCTTATGTTGCAGTTCAAAATTCATCAGATACCGTGGGGTGGTCTCCATGGGAATTCATTGACATTGACATCGGGGCTACTTCTGGGTTACAGCAGGGTACTCAAGGATTATTTCAGAGGGGGACAGGAGTTAATCAAGTACAATCTGGTTGTAATGGAAAGGGCTCACTTGCAGTACCGCCCGATGCTTGGGTATTGGCTGGAATGAGTACTTGGGCAAACAACCAAAATGGTTGGGCAAATGTAGCTCTTGATCTTTCGGCACACGAAGGAAAATATGTCAAACTAAAGTTCGTAATGGAGAAAAACCCAATGTTGGGTGCTCCAGTAAATACCACAATGCCAGGCTGGTATATCGATTCTTTGAGAATTGGTGATGCATTACCCCAATCAGGAAACGTAGTGATGAAATCATTTGCTCCGCGTTCCATCCCGAATCCAGGATTCCCGAATGGATATGGGATTCTTGATGTTGAAGTTGCTACAGCAGGACCCGGATCTTTTACTGTTGATATTTTAGATTCTTCAAATGGCCAAACTGTTGTTGATAAATATGGAAAAACAATGAGTGGCTTAGAAGGAGAATTGATTGAGCTTTGGGATATTGATAGCGATCAATACGGATTAATTGACCTCCGCTTCAACTATAATTCTGGCTCAAACCG
>JAQXFA010000076.1 GCA_029250565.1 Candidatus Thalassarchaeaceae archaeon | reverse complement strand
GGTACAATTGCTTCCAAAGTTGATTATGCAACTGGTGCTGTAACTGCTCGATTTGAGCCCGAAGAAATACTTGCTGCAATACCTGAATTAGGTGATATGGCCCAAATTAAAACCAAAAAACTCGGAAATATGTGGTCAGATGATGTTCGGCCACAACACTGGAATCGGATGGCTGATGCTGTTGCAACTTCATTCAGTGAAGGTGCTGTTGGAGTTGTAATTACTCACGGTACTGATACAATGCATATTTCTGCAGCAGCAATTGCCTTTGCATTTTCTGGAACAGGTGGGAGGCCTGCTGGCCGAATCGCCTTGACCGGCTCACAACGATCATCCGACCGCGGGTCAACAGATGGTGCTGAAAATTTGATTGCTGCAGTTCACTGGGCTGCTTTTGGACCTGAACCATCTGGTGTGACGGATTCAACAGTTGTTGTGATGCATGGTTCTGGTGATGGTGGCAGCATCTCAGTAAATCCGGGTTGTGCAGTGCGAAAGAATCACTCCTCAAAGCGAGGTGCTTTCGCGTCAATAAATCAAAATCCCCTTGCATCAATCTCCATAGGTAGAGGCGAGGTAAATATGACTCTCTCGGATTCGTATTCTAATTTACTAAGTGATAAATCAAGAGTTGTGAACTTAGAACCAATAAATTTTGACTGTGACGTAAAAATCATGCAACTCATTGCAGGGGCGCACCTTCAAGCTGACCAAATTAGTCATGCTATGAAAAATGGCTACCAAGGTGTATTATTTTGGGGTACTGGTTTGGGACATTTGCCTATTGATAATCCTGGGGACGCACCTGAGAATGATGAAGTTAAAGATGCAATATCAGAATATATCACAGGAGGTGGCGTGGTGGTAGTTACAACTCAGTGCATCTCAGGCCCAGTTCATTTGGATGTTTATTCTAAAGGAAGGGACCAGCAAGAACTGGGTGTCCTAGGTCATGCAACTAACTTTACACCAGAAGTTTCGTTGGTCAAACTCCACCATCTTTTATCTCTTGGATTAAAGGAAAATGAAATTGCCTCGGCGTGGGCTGAGAGTCTAGTTGGGGAGAACCCCTCTTCTATCTGATTTCTCAATTGAAAAAATGATTTTTCAATTGATTACTTCGCTAATGGTTCTTACCGCTATCGTGATTCACCCTCAGTTATTGGATGTATACTGATGGCAGCAGTTCCTCCGCCTTCTAGCGATAATTCAGAGGAGTTATTGTTGCGGCGAAAAAGAGCATTTGCAGGTGGTGGGCAAACTAAGGTTGATGCTTTGCGTGCCAGTGGGAGGAGAACTGCGTGGGAGAGAATCAACGCGTTAGTTGATGAGGATTCTTTTGTAGAAGTTGATAGTTTTGTAACTCATCGAAACGACCAATTTAATCTTCATCTTCATCCTATTGAAGGGGATGGAGTAGTATGTGGTCACGGCACTGTTGATGGCAGGAGAATTTTTTGCTTCGCCCAAGACTTTTCGGTGTTTGGTGGGTCAATGGGCGAAATGCACGCTCTGAAAATCGCAAAACTTGCTGAAATGGCTGAGCGTGCTCGAATTCCACTCGTTGGGATTTGGGATGGGGGTGGACAGCGTGCCCACGACGGGGTACATTCGCTTGCAGGGACCGGAGTATTACTTGACCGAATAGTTGCTTGTAGTGGCCGAATCCCAATGTTCAGCCTAGTTCTTGGCCCAGTTGTTGGCGTATCTGCTTTGGCGGCAGGGCTAGCTGATTTCGTTATTCTTGGCCAAGAACATGGACAATTATTTCTTTCTAGTCCTTTAGAAACAGAAGAGACTGCTAGCGGAGAGATCACACCGCATGAATTAGGAGGCGCTGATTTACATGCAAGTCGTTCAGGTATTGCTTGCATGATTGCGGTTGATGAAGATGATGCTACAGAAATTGTTTCAGAGATGCTTTCATTTTTACCAGATCATTGTTTAGCAGAACCGCCAATTTCTAAGACGATTGATGAGGCTACTCGTAGATGTGATGTGTTACATGATTTAATTCCAGATGATACAAATCATCCCTATGATATCCGTAAAGTCATCTTGGAGATTGTAGACGACAATCACTTTCTTGAATTGTCTGAGACTTATGCAGACAATATTATCATCGGTTTTTGTCGTTTGGATGGAGCGACAGTTGGAATTGTCGCTAATCAGCCAAAAGTTCTTGCAGGTTGCCTAGATATTGATGCCAGCATCAAAGCGGCACGATTCATTAGAACATGTGATTGCTTTAACATCCCGTTGCTTACCATCGTTGATGTCCCTGGTTTTCTTCCAGGGACCGTTCAAGAATGGGGTGGGATAATTCGCCATGGTGCGAAACTGCTCTACGCTTACGCCGAGGCCACCGTTCCAAAAATGACTGTAGTTACTAGGAAAGCCTATGGTGGTGCATATTTGGCAATGTCTTGTAAACATTTACGCTCTGATTTCAATGTTGCATGGCCAACTGGTGAGTTGGCAGTAATGGGTGCAGATGGGGCAGTGAACATCATTCATCGTCGAGAACTAAAAGCTGCTGAGGACAAAGAAGATACACACCAAAAATTGGTGTCAGAATACAAGCGTAAATTTGGAGACCCATATGTTGCTGCACGTAATGGTTGGCTTGATGACGTAATAGAACCTCAAGAAACAAGAATAAGACTTATTCGAGCATTACGATTACTTAGGAATAAGCGGGAATGGACGCCACCCAAAAAGCACGGTAATATTCCATTGTGAATAGCATTCAAACAAATTCAATCTGTGTGGAATTAATTAGTTGAGTAATTTCATGTGTTCTCATTGCGCTTCATCATTGTGAAAATAAGAACACCTCCACCTAGCAAGAGAAACACTCCTGCGATAATAAAAGCAAGTCCACTTAGACCACTTGTTGAACCACCACTTGAAAGCCCTGTATCATTAGGATCGGCCTTTTCAATCCAATAAGTTGATTCCTCACTAGTAGAGGTTCCATCATTGACACGGAGATTCAATTTATGGTCACCATACGAGAGTTCGTGAGCAAGAAGGTCTGCTTGACATTCAAATCGGTTTACACTCTCTTCAGCGCACGAAGGGGTAATTCCCTTCCAATCCCCATCATTCCACGAATATTCAATTAGCCAAGGTCCATCGTTGTCAACATCACTGATATCCAATCTGAGAGATGTCATATTTTCAATAATATCAGCCGGGCGTTGCCATTCAACAATGGTTTCATCATCGACCTCTTCAACGATAATTCGCATTGGTTGCCTGATAGATTCGGTTCCATCAGTAGCGACTAATGTCCATGCAATTGCTCTACCAAACCAATCAGGTTGTGGAGATATTCGTAATTGTTCATGCCAAAATTCTAAGGTAATATTTGTCTCTCCTGATTCAAGAGTTATATTCAATTCTTCACCATCAGGGTCCCATACTATTTCTGATAGCGGTATATCTTTGATGGTATCTTCCTGCAGGGTGATTTGACTGATGTTGAAAAGGGGAGGGTCTGCGACTGGAGTTACAATAAAAGTCACATTCAACCATACACAGTTACCATTTGCTAATGTGTCCCCACCTTCATAATGGTGCATACAAAAAGAAATTTCTTCTTCTCCATGCCAGTGCTCCGTTGGCTCAACCATCACACTTGATGTGTAAGGAGATACTGAATCCGCCTCCTCTATAATTCCTGTAACTATGATATTTGTACCATAAGAATCGCTATTCATGTCATAATAATCGAGTTGTGTGTCCCAATGAATTGCCACAGCATCTAATTCTTCATCTGTCACATATGGGGCCAAGTCGAAAATTGTTGAATTCTGGTCTTCAGTCATTGTGAATGTTGGATGCTCTAATACAACAAATGGGTCATCAATTGATTGATGCATTAATTCAAAACAAAATGGCACCCTTGCTGGTGGGTTTCCTGGTGTAGACTCATCTCTTATTTCTCCACAGATAGTATACCAAGTATCCCCTCTACGTTCAGTCCAGTCAGCTAAATCAACTAATTTTACTGCCCTTCTATCATTCTGTAAGATATAATCTAATTCTGGTTCAGGATCTCCTTCATTTAGTGGTGAGAAAGTGAACTCATTACCTATGAATCTTAACTCATGCCCATCAACATCTGTTGCTAATTCACTAGCATTAATGATTAATTCACCCTCTTCATCAATAATGAAATATGGCATAGGATTTTCTAATTGTGGCGGCGCATTTGCCCTTTCAAAAGTGATTTTGACAGATGCTTGTTGCCCGTCATTTGAAACCTTCATTTCAGCAGTGTGGAATCCTGGTTCTAGGGAAAAAGGAGACAAATCACAAGTTGCAGTATCATTGACTGCATTCCAATTACCCCCAGTCCAACTTGATTGTCCAACAACGCGGCAGTTGATTTCAAGAGAACTGGGTGGTGAATCTAAATCACGCTCAGAAACAGTTGCTGAAATATGTATGACATCAGTTGAGGTAATCGCTGAAGATGATGCATGTAATTCCCATTCTTCTTCAGTTAAATCATAAAGCCATGTTTGGTCAAACACATCGTCATTCACACCTCCAAATAAAACTAATTTATTGTTAGATTTATCAACAGTCATTCCTGAAAGCCACATAGCATCTATACCCCAACTAGGCATTTTGGTCCATGTTAATTGGGCCAAATCTAGTTTCCATAGTTCATTAGAATAATCAATTCCTGAATCAAATTGATTTCTAGCAATCCCACCAAATATGTAGGCGACTTGTTCTTCTCTATCGATTGCAGTTGCCATTCCAGCACGCCCTGTGGGGAAACTTCCAGGCAGCGATAGTTTTGACCAAGTGTTAGTTTCTCCATTGAACATCCAAGTCTCATTTGAGAGATTTTTCCCACTATCATATCCTCCGAATAGAATTGTTCTATTCCATCCCTCTGAGAAAAACATGGCTGGGTCGGATATCCCACGTGGGGAATTAACTGCGCTAAGATTTTGCCAGACGGCATTTCCTGGATTGAAGGCCCAAGTTTCGTTGGTGTAATTACCTGAATCAGCCTCTTGACCACCGTATGAAATATATCGTTGGGACCCTGAATCCCATACTATCGCTTGTGAACTCATTCCTGGCGGTCGAACACCTTCCGAATATGGTGTCCACGAGGTGGAGTAACCATTCCATGACCACATTGTAGGATCGCCAGTATAACTCTGTCCAACCATTAAGCCACTAGCTATTCCATCACTAGCAAAAGTGTTGGTTCCAATTGAATTAGGTCCACTTCCTGTACTTTCCCATTCTGCTGTATCATTCAAGTCAAGAGCCCACATATCTGAGAAATTCCCTTCACTCCAACCAGCTGATAGTACCGTATTGTTTGTTTGATGATCATAGAATACTACTGGCGCATAGCGCCCCGCAGGAGCATCTAGCAAGGTTTCTTCAAGGTCAACTAGATAGAATTGGTTTGCATCAAGATTTTCTGAAAGATAAGAATCACCATCTGAAGGTTGGTCTGGATTATTTTCCCTGCTAGACGCTGCATACCAAATTTCGTCCTCACCCTTGAGGGTTAAATCAAGGAAAGGGATGATTTTGTTAATCGCATGTTGTTGCTGCTCTGACTCAGACATCGTAGCATCGCCGTCAAACAAGTTGTCAAGGAATGACTGGTCATCTTCATACTGTACATGGTTAGCACCTACAACCTCTAACAGTTGCCAGCCACCATTCCACTGCTGGAGTAATGGCTTCACATGCTCATCAATGGGGGCAACATTATCGACAGTGCCAGTCAGAAATAATGAATGAGCGGGATTCGCTAAACCTATTGCTTGGACATTTTCTCCAATATCATCACTGTCTAGACCAACGCCAAAGAGTGCTCTTGGTGGTTCGTATTGTCCAGAATTAAACACCGCTCCCCAGTAACTACTCACAACCATTGCTAATCCTGCACCGCGGCCATGTCCTGAAACACCCCAGTGGTCCATGTCAATGCATCCTTGTGCGCCTGCGGGGCCGCGATTTGGATTGCCTGTTAGATTGATGAATCCGATAGATTCAATCAATTGTACATGGTCTAGAATTCCTTGATAGGCTTCATCCCCGCCTCTTTCATCCCCAATTATAACTACGAAATAACCAGCCTTTGCTAACCCTTCACCTAACCATGAATAGTCATCAAAACCTTCACCATCATCAGCATGGAATGCGAGCCAAGGGTAAGGTGCCCAAGCGCAATCAATAGGCTCATCTTCCCCAGGTTGTGCAGATGGGTAGTATAGGCGAATATCCTTCTGTTCATTATCTGAATCAACATACCTAGAATCTTTCCAACCCGGTGAAAATCTGTCTGCGCTTACAGGTGTAGTGAAATTTGAAGATTCTTCAGTTGATTCAGCAGTTGCGGTAATAATCAGCGAGGTCAAAATTGCTGTGAGCATGAGCGTGGATAGGGCCAATGCCGTACCCTCTTGCCTCTTCATTAGTATTTGCTTCAACCCAATTCCCTTTGAATGAGTCGCCGTTTAGTTCATGTTTCAAGCAGAAATAAGAATATCCATCAATTCTGTGAGAGTGGGTAAATCATCAGCGGCTGATGGGTTGTAAAGATGTGCCCACCCTTCTAGATGTTGGGCTACCAATA
>JAQXFA010000075.1 GCA_029250565.1 Candidatus Thalassarchaeaceae archaeon | reverse complement strand
GATTCGAATCATCATGCATCTACCTTATGCTTTCCAGGCAAAGAGAATGTTCCCAGATGTTTTCCGACACGACCGCCGAAATGAACCGATGTGGCAGGAGGTCATTGCTGAGATTGGTGAAGAACCTGATAGAGCAGATTTTGAAGATACACCAGAAGGGGAAAATGAATGGGATAGAGCCCAAGATTTGTACCGCAGAGCAATTTCAAAAACTAGCCATTACCAAGAATTCCAAAACACTAGGATTGAGAAGGCTCAACGCGCTTCAAGCCTAATTGGAAATCAATACACCGGATCTATTTTCCTAGCAATAATGTCGACCTTTGAGTCCGATTATGAGGATAATGAAAATATTGAGAATAATTATTTTGGATTGTGCGGCTATGGTTCAGGAGCCAAAGCAAAGGTGTTTGAAGGAAAGGTTTCACCACAATGGCGAGAAATTGTATCTCGCTGGAACATGTTTGAGAGAATGGCGGGACGCGTTGCTATTGACCACGCTACCTACGAAGAACTACACAAAGGACTTCGAGAAATTTCAGTTGTTGAACCAAAGGGTGAGTTCGCTCTTGTTGAAATTCAATCTGAGGGAACCTATGAAGGCGCCCGAACATACCGTTGGGTTGCTTAACGTAGCAAATAAACCTAGAAATATCCGATTTCATTAATTGAAATCAGACTTCATAGAGATATTCAAGGTATTCATCAGGAGTGAGAAGGTCTTCTTCGTCTAACTCATCAGGACGGATATTCATCAACCAACCATCACCGTACGAATCTTCATTGACTAATTCAGGACTATCCTCAACTTCACCATTCAATTCTACGACGTGGCAAGAAACAGGAGCATAAATCACATGTCTACCATTTGAAGTTCTAATTGTTGCTAGAGTGTCCCCTTCCAATACTTCGTGGCCACTTGCACCAGCATCTTTAGCACCAGTACCAACCTGATCGGATCCCTCGTCCTCATCATTAAACTCATCATACTCATCAACATTTGATTGCTGAGCAAGAACTACTCGAATCATATCTCCAAGTTCTGCCTGCAGGAAATCGCTAATTCCAATCTTGTATAAGTCACCAGTTTCATCATCAGACTCTAACTTTTGATACCAAAGGTGGTCTTTCGAATATTTTCTGTCATCTATAATCTTGAATTCAATGAAATCTTCCTCTTCTGTCATTAATACTCCTCCTTTTGCCGCGCCGACTTTCGCCTCATATTTAACGATTTGAGTTAAAATGCCAAAATCACCACTTCACTACTTCATAGCGACCCGTTATGAACAGGGGGCTAGTAGCACAACTACAGGTGATGCGCGTGGACTTCCGAGAAAGTGACGAACAAAGCATGATTCGAGCCATGGTGAGAGATTTTGCCGAGTCGGTACTCCCTCCAACTATTGAATTAAGAGATAAGGAACAAATCCCCCCTACTGAAGAATGGCAGACATTCTGTCAAGAAACTGGCCTACAGGGAATTACGATTTCAGAGGAATACGGCGGTATGCCTGTGGATGATATCAGTGAAGCAATTATCATTGAAGAATTAGCTCGCGTTGATGCTTCGTTTTCAGTATTTTATTGCGTTCATGTTGGACTTTGTTCCAAAACAATTTCACTCCATGGTACAGAACCGCAGAAGCAGAAATATTTGTCCCAACTTGCGGCAGACAAGGTGGGTGCATATTCACTATCAGAAGCCGGTGCTGGCACAGATGCTGGAGCTCTTTCATGCAAAGCAGAGTTGTCGCCAGATGGTTCTCATTATGTTCTAAACGGAATGAAAATGTGGGTCACAAATGGTGCATCTGCAGATATTTATGTCCTGTTTGCAAAAGTAGTTGGACATCCAGAATATGGAGTTAAGAAGCACGGTGGAACTACTGCTTTTATCGTTGAAAAAACATTTGATGGCTTCACCGTTGGAAAGAAAGAAGACAAACTCGGAATCCGTAGCAGTGACACATGTACGCTAGTTCTTGAAGACTGTAAAGTACCGGTAGAGAATGTTCTTGGAGAAGTTGGAAAAGGTTTCTCAATTGCCATGAACGCTTTGGATAACTCACGCATCGGTATCGCCGCACAAGCACTAGGAATTTCCCAAGGAGCGTTTGAGGCTTCACTGAAATATGCTCACGAAAGAGAGACTTTTGGTAAGCCATTAGCAGCCCATCAAATGATTACTTCATACCTTGCCGATATGGCAACACGCATTGATGCATCTCGACTCTTAGTATATCGGGCCGCTCATGCAAAACAATTGCATTACGAAGAAGGTACACCTCGCCACACCAATGAAGCAAGTATGGCAAAACTGTTTGCAGGAGATACTGCGATGTGGGTCGCTGAACGAGCTGTACAAATCCATGGAGGATACGGTTATGTTACTGAATTCCCTGTAGAGAGATTCTTCCGAGACGCAAAAATCACCCAAATTTATGAAGGAACTCAAGAAGTTCAGAGACTGGTAATTGCTAGAAATCTAAAATGAATATTAGTTCATACAGATTCTAGCCCAATATTTTCTGTAGTTATGGCCATTCCAGTCGCGGCCAAACACTTGGGTCATCATTTTCCCAATCAATATCATTGAGCATAGATTGTAGTTCATCGAGAGAGGATACATCGTTTTCTACTTGCAAGCGATGAAGATAATCCTTCAATCTCCCAAGTCTGATACCAGGCTGGATCCCAGTATTATCTGCAATCCAGTGGCCATCTGCTAAGGCAACATCCTTAGCATCATTCTCCGGAAGTTGATTTAGAGCCGCTTGAACATTTCCGGCATCTTCGGTATCAATTGCAAGTTCGCAAGCAAGTTGAGTATCAAGACCTGCGCCAAGAACCGCGCGGTAAATTCGTAGTTGCTTAGCATCATTTTTATCCGGTAAATTACCCATTGAATCTCTCAAATTGCTAACACGATTAATTACCGATTTAGGCATGGTCAAATACTTCAGTAAGTTTGCAGGATTATCTCCTCGAAACATCATCGCTAACCGAGCCTCAATAACTGAATTATCTGAGATAATCTGGAGAGAAGATTGGCCATTCAAATCAAATGAATGACCATTGAAAATTATGTTTAGGACTCCATCATGTTCCATTCTTGCTAAAACATCTGCAGCGTAGGGACCAGATAAAATCCTCTTTAATTCCTGCCAAATTCGTTCTACGCTCACGTTTTTCAGCATTTCGCGGCACCCAATAAGCGCCTCTGAAAGGGACTCGTTGGGATGCCATAATCCACCAATCCCTTGGTCCATGAACCGGTAAACACGCATCACACGAAGACCATCTTCCTCCAACCTAAGTGTGGCTTCACCCACTGCCTTGAGGACACCATCTTGTAAGTCCTCTAGACCATTATATGGGTCATACAACTCTTGTCTTGCAAGGTCAATTGCCATAGCATTAATTGTCAAATCTCGCCTTTCTAAATCATCAGCGAGTGAAGTCCCAAATTCGACTGATTCAGGCCTCCTTCCGTCAAGATATTCTTGGTCACACCTTAGGGTTGTTACCTCAAACATTTCACCCCCTGAGTTTAGGCGCACAGTAACTGTACCATACTCTACCCCTGTCTCTATTGATTTAGGAAAGTGTTTCAAGACCTGCTTTGGTTTCATGTCGGTTGTCAAATCATAATCGTTAGGTTTTACCCCGCTCAATCCTTGACGTATACTGCCACCTACAACCCATATTCCAGCGTTGTTTTCAGCGAAAATTGACACGATTTTTAGAAGTTCATCGGGTAGAGATTCTACCCATGATTCTAACTGCATAGGCAAGCCTCTACCCTTGAGGTCTGCAAGCGCCCCATTGGGCAACGACTTGACTCTCGCGAACGGCTCCACAAAGTGTCGGGGGGTGGTAATTGCTTTCAAGGGGAATGGCGAGGAGAGGCTATGAAGGTGGAACTAGTTGCTATTGAGTGGCTAAGGGCTCACGAGGAAATCAAGCCCAAAAAAGTTGAAGAATTAGCGAAAATCACCAAAAAATGGGGTTGTTACACCAAGCCTTTGCTAGTTGATAGAGTGAGTGGCGCTATACTTGACGGACATCACCGCCACGCTGTTGGCCATATTCTTAATTTAGTTCGATTACCTGTTATTCTGTTTGACTATTTGGAAGACGATTCAATCACAGTGGAACCTTGGCCAAATTGTGGATTTGAAACACTGACTAAACAAGATATTATTGATATGTCTATGTCAGATGAATTGTATCCTCCAAAAACAAGTCGCCACGCTACCAATTGGAATACACCTCCAATCGCAGAATCACTTGAACGCCTAGGCAAATTGAGTGATTAAAGCAACATCAAGATACTAAATCTCACGGGATTAAATCTTCGTGATGACCAAATCCAAAATCATCGAATGTTGCATCAGGGGCACCTGGATGTTGCATCTTTGTCTCTAGTAATGCCATCATGGTTGGCCATAATGGTGTCAACCATTCTGATGCATCCGCTAATATGTCAAATAGTGGATGCTCTGGTAATTCTTCAGCCACTTCATCAAAGTGAATGAAAATGTCATTTGGATCATCATCATCAGCGCTCCACGGGTCATCATCAACATCAGCAACTAATGCAACAGGAGGTAAATTCTCAGGGAGTTGCCGTAATTCAGCCGCTAATGCTCGTAAACTGTTAGCCTCGTCAGTGTCAAAAACACCCAACTCAGCACCAATTTCCAAAGCATCCTCAAACAGACCTGCAAGTTCTCTAGAACCAGTTGGTTCGGCCTCAGTCTCACATATGTCTAAAGAACCAAAAAGCACTCCTCCTAAGTCAGTATCAAACAAATCACCTTGTTTTTCTCTCTTTATTAGCCTTTGAGCTATTCTGCCTCCAAGTGGTGCGATTATGAATCCTCCATCAGCAACTCTATTCTCAACCCAGGGTGGCAATTCGGTAAGTGATCCTGTCACCAATACACGATTCAAAGGAGAAGGTAGGTTAGGTGGGGTGTGATTGATTTGCCTCATTTTACGAGTGTGGAAGGTCGCTTCACTATCAAAATCCCTGAGATGGTTACGCACGTGGTCAATCACCTGCCTATTTGGGTCCACAACAGTGACTCCACCATCTGGCCCTACAATATGGCCAATTAATGCAGCCAAGTATCCTCCTTTAGCACCTAGTAGTAGAACTTCATCGCCCTCATCCAATTCCAAGTGATGCAAAAGAGTGCAAATCATATGAGGTGCTGAAATTGTTTTGATACCCCCTTCATCAGTTTCTGTAAAAACTAGGGGGCGGTCATGGTAGAATGGGGTTGGATCATAGTCACTAAATGATTCAACACCAACAGTAAGCATCGCATCACGAATCGCTGGAGACATTGGCACATCAGCGGCTTCAAGCCGGGCCAACAAGTCTGATATCTCACTCACGTACTAAGCCACTACAGTCCTTACACAAAAGGCTACGGGGTCGCGTGGTTCATAATGGGGTGGTTCTTCGGCCTATTAGTCGGGCTCGTGGTCTAGCGGTTATGACGTCGCCCTTACAAGGCGAATATCGGCGGTTCAAATCCGCCCGGGCCCATACTAAAAAACCACATATAATCTATTGATTTACAAGTTTTTTGAAGTAATTTAACACAACGACAATCTATTTGATTATCGCATATAATCTGCTATAATCTGCTAAAAATACAAAAAAACGCATTATTTGATGGATTTAGAATTTTTGTCCGCCCATATAGTCAAAAGGGGCCGCTTCGGCGCGTATAATATGGCACAAGACGCCTCGGTGCTAGCAGGCTTACTAGCCCGCCGCATTAAACGGGCAGAAAAGCACATTGCTACAGCAGAATCCTGCACAGGAGGGATGATTGCTTCTGCCCTAACTGATATCCAAGGAGCCAGTCGTTGGTTTAGCCAAGGTTGGGTCACATATTCAAATGAATCAAAAATCAAACAACTTGGAGTTGATAAGAGTATTTTTGTTCTCGATGAAGGATCTGCTGGTGCTGTCAGCCCAGAAGTTGCAGAGGCAATGGCAATTGGAGCAGCTAAGAAATCCGGGGCTGAATTGACTATAGCCGTAACCGGAATTGCAGGACCAACTGGTTCTACTGAATCCAAAGAAGTAGGCCTAGTGTGGGTCGGAATCTACCTGAATGGAGAAGTTACAACCAAGAGTGCAGAATTTGGACATGGTGACCGTCACAGTAACAAGGAAGCTTTCACCACTTTTGCCCTCAGAGTTGCTTTGGGTGTATGGGGCGAACATTATGACCAAGAGAAGGCAGAGGAGGAATCTGCTGATGAAGACGATTCAACAACGACCACAAGTGTTCCTGCAGCCCTGAATGTACTATCAGAAGGCCCTCAAACAGGAGACTGGCATGGGGATGTAGCTTGGTCAGAGGGTGATGAAGAACCTGAAACTGAGCCTAGTGAAGAATCGGCAATACCTGATTCTGACATCACTTGGAACGAAGATTAGGGATTCTAATTCTGACTCATTCAATAGGTGTTGTAATTTACAAGCGCAATTGCTTAGAACATCCTCGTCCGCCTTGAAGATATGGCGGGCGGGAACTGGCGTATAATCTCGCTAAAATTACTCGCGGCAAAATTGTTTCCGGCTGCCGACATCAGTGAACGATTATTGGCGATTGATGACCTAGACCAATTGATTACGATAGCAGTTGATGAAGGGATTACCGGATTATTGACTGATGAAATCTTATCTAATCTTGAAGAGTTGGCTGATTCTAAAGCTAATGGGACTACACAAGATGATGATTCAAATGCAAAACCAGAATCTCAAAATTTCAATGAGATGGTACCTGTTCTTGATTCATCAAAACAAGACTTGGATGACAAGCCTTCACCTGGGCGCGTCATCGCCCCAATTAGTTCACCAGAACCAAAGGCAGCAGAACGACCACATGGGCTTCCACATTTCTCTCTAGATGGATTCCCAATGATAGCAACAGATGTTGATGTAGAGTTGGATATACACTTTGACATCACAGGAAAAAGTACTACTGAAGGAAAATTAACTGACATCATTTCCTGCTTCAATAGTCGCCTAGAAAAAATAAAACGTATGCTTGTCACATCTGGAAGATTGCCAAATAGGCCGATAGAAACTAGTCAACTAACCCGTGATAAATCTCGTTATTCTAACAGTAACAACACCGCCACAATCGTTGGACTGGTCAATGACGTAAGGCACAAAGGTGAAAATCTCCACTTCAAGGTAGAAGATATCAGCGGTGAGATATTTTGTGTCCTACGCCCACCACGGGCTATGGATAATACACCCGCAGCAAAGCGACGAAACACCATTGCTGCTGCTGGTTTAATGGAGGACGATGTTGTTGGAGTAACTGGCTTCATCAATCCAGGTAGCAGAGACATGCTGCTAGTCGAAGATATCCATCTTGCACCTATGACAAAGCACACAAAAAGACGCGCAGAAGAGAACCAAGCGGTATCTGCTGCTTTTGTATCAGATATTCATGTAGGATCCAAAACATTCCTTCACTCTCAATGGGATAAATTGGTGAAGTGGTTTCACGAAGACCCACTTGCGAAGACCATCAAATATCTAGTTCTCTCAGGTGATGCTGTTGATGGAGTAGGGATTTACAAGGATCAAGACAAAGAATTAGAGATTGTTGACATCTACCAACAGTACGAAGAGGTAGCTCGTCTAACTGAGTTATTACCCGATTGGGTGGAGACCATCATCCTGCCAGGTAACCATGATGCGGTGCGCCCTGCTGAACCACAACCAGCTCTAGACCCAATGATTCAACAATATTTCAACCGTGCCACATTTGTTGGGAATCCTTGTGATTTCAGCCTTCACGGGGTGCGTACCCTTTCCTATCACGGAGTGAGTATCATGGACTTTGTATCATCAATAAAACACGTGACTTTCAGCACACCAGAGGTTGCTATGGAAGAAATGTTGGAGAGACGCCATTTAGCACCGTCTTGGGGCGGTAAAACCCCACTATCGCCAGAACCAGAGGACCACATGGTGATTGAGGAGATTCCAGACATCTTTGTCACAGGACACGTGCATGGGCATTACTGTGGGGATTACAAAGGAAGTACACTGATTCAAAGTAGCACTTGGCAGGACCAAACAGGATACATGAGAATGCTTGGATTCCAGCCGAAACCATGTATTTTGACCATTGTCAATTTGAACACACACAAAACCGCTTCAGTCCCATTTGCGTGAGACTTCTAGAGTTCCGATGGAAAAGTTTCACCTGGGAAAAGATGTGGCCAAAGGTCTCGGCAATCATTCCCTTCAACAATAGGAACTCCAGCATCTCGGAATCCCTCAAAGGCCATTTCTTTACTTGGATTGAATCCGATAAATCTGCTTCCAGGAATCATCATGGAAAGGTCAGTGTGATTGTCGCCAACCGAACATATCTCTTGAGGTTCAAATCCATTGATACGGCATAACTTCTCAACCATATCCCCTTTGTAATGAGCAGGAACTCTCACCACCCCTTCATCTTGAAGGAAGCCATCTTCATCATACTGGAAGCCATTAGAGACCCAATCATCAACTTTCAACATCTGGGCAATAGATCCGATTAGCAAATCGACACCTGCGCTAACGATGGCTACTGCCACTCCTCTCTCTTTGAGAGCATCCACCAAATCTCTTGCACCGGAATTTAGTGTTACACCTTGGTAACAACGCATCAATTCATCACGATGAATTACTGGGTTGACTCCCTTCCAATGTTGAATATCATCAGCCATGAACTCTTCATCAGAAATCCCTCCTTTCAGAAATTGATCTAACATTGGCCCACTATTTGTGCCAAAATGTTCGTGAATAATACGCCACGAAGAGATTGTGTCTATGAGCACCCCATCGCAATCGAATACAACTGCTCGTAACTCCATGCTCACAACTCTAGTTTGCGGTGATAATAGTCGTTTATCAATGGAATGATTAAACTGTCAAACAAGATGTTTCTGTAGATTATGATTTCATTCAAAAAAAGATGCGTTTAATGCACAAATATGGCGAAACAATGCTAAAAATGGGAAAAGGCCCCGCCACCGCTCAGCAAAAGCCAAACGGAGGCGGGGCCAAATCATCCTAACCGAAACCGAGCTCACGCTCAATCACGGAAGGTCGGGTGCTTAGGGGCCAAAGCCCCCAAGCATCCCTGCATTCAACGCCCGAAGGCGCTTCGTATTACACAGTTCAGCGTATGCTGGTTGGTGATGCAGTGTACTGCTTCAAAATGTACGCAGCGCCACCAGGCAATTCGTACTGAATGTCAATCAATGCTGAGTCAATAAGACCATCATTGTCTGTCATTCTGATGAAGATTCTGTCACCAGGTCCGAAGGTTGTGATACAAGGTGCACCACCGCGCTCACAGTCAGATATGTCATCCCAGAAGGTTACCATATTCTCGCTGTTACGAGGAGCGAATCCGTATACATTCTCTTCATCTCCACCACCAGGTGCAAGTGCAGTCTTGTACACTTGCTGGCCACTAGCGTTGGTCCACAATACTGAGACGGTCACTGCTTGAGTAGCAAGGTCTGTCGCTGCATATGATGTGGTAACTCTCCAGTGCCATTGATCCTGTTCTAGTCCACTGATCTCTTGTACAGTAATTGATTCAGCTGAGAAGGTCAACCTTGGTACACCCTTAGTGCTGGTGTCTGCGAGTGAGCCTGCCCACACGTAGATTACACCAGCCAAGACGACTGTGATTGCCACAAGAAGGATGGTTGCGATAACTGGGCTAACTGCACGGTCATCGTCAATCAATGATTCCTCCTCGAACTCTTCCTCGTCCTCTTCCGCTCGGGAGCGGCTAAGTAGAGCACCAACGAATACGCCGACTAGGCCGACTGCCATCAATGTTGGAGCGAACGAAGCAACACTCTGTGCTGCCTTGGTCTCCACAATTAGTGGTAACTCGCTGTTGGTTTGTGAAGCAGTCATGTTGTTGTCTGCCCAATTCTTCTCTTCTAGAGCTGGCCTCTCGTACTTCGAGTTGTCAGTGTATTGACCGGTGAATGGATTCACTGTCATTATATCCACGAACACACGAACATCCTCAGATGTCTTGTTCATTCTGACATAGTTTCCAACCTCAATAGTTGAGCCGTAGTCTGGTAGTGCTAGTGCACCGTTACCTGGACCATTGCTTCCGAGTCTCACGCTGCTCTGGTATGTACCGTCACAGCCTGCACAATCGGTGTCAACTATGTAGAATGACACTTGCAAATCGTAGAGATACTTGTATGTACCATCTGAGTTGATTGGCTGGTCACCATCAGTGTGTTGAAGTTCAACAGACACTGGTACCATAGTCTCACGCAGAACACCGTCAATTCCCTTGAAGTCAAATGGATCAGGGGCTAGACGAACTTCGTTGAAGTTGTAGTCTGGTCGCAATTCCACTAAGTTGTGGACATTGATGCTCAACTCGTGGCTGCTGTGCGTCTGTGCATAACAGTTGGTTGCAGCATCTCCATCTTGGTCAAGTGCAGTACATGCGTCTGACTGTACGTAATCATACTGTGGAACTTCACTCTGTGAAACAGGGTCCCACAGAATTAGATTCATTAGACAGTAGTCACCAGATCGTGGCGCCTTCTGATGGATACCATCATCTGGTATACCATCACCGTCTGCATCCTGTAGCATATCCCACTCGGCACTTGTTGCGTCTGTGGTTGCATCAGGAATCAAATCAATTTCCATTGTATGTTCAGTATTGTCAATTGTTACTGAGAAGTAGTTTGTGTATTGACACTTGTCAAGGTAGTACTGAGAGTCATCGATAGTCCAGTATAGTTGTTCGTTGGTGTTATCGTTGTCGCTCATCATGTTGGTAAGATCAATTGTTAGTAGGTCAGAATCTTCTGTATCCTCATCTACAGACCACCACCAAGCATCGCCATCGTTGTTGGCTGCTTGACCGGTTTGTCTG
>JAQXFA010000074.1 GCA_029250565.1 Candidatus Thalassarchaeaceae archaeon | reverse complement strand
CTAATCTGTTTGGCTTGTGGCTCACGCATGCGAACGCGTGTAGCCATGTATGGTGCTAAGCACACACACTGTGAGTGTGGTGGGACAATGCTTGCGGCAACCCGTGAAGGATTAGAAGAAATGCTGGCGGGTTGGGTTGCTTCAGAAGACCAAACTGTGCAAGCTAGGATGGAGAAAAATGCCCACATTGTACGCCAAAGAGGGATTGAAGCACTAATCTGCTTAATGGCTAGAGGAGTGGGTGAAGAAACCGCTAGCCGAATTCTCAATCGAGTTCCAAAAGGAGAGCGAGAATTAATGCTAAAAATAATTCATGATGCTGAACTCAATTATGCTAGAACAAGAAGATTTTGGGCCTGATTCAAATCTTGGCTGTTGCCGTTATTGCTTTGAACAATGGCATACTCGGTGTCTTTGATGTTGGTGGGGTTAACGGGGCGTAATGCATCTGGAAAAACCACTGTTATTGAATGGTTCAAGGCGCATGGCTTTGGTGTAAATTCATGTTCTGACTCCATTCGCCACTGGCTACGCTCTAATGGTCGTGAAATAAATCGTGACAATCTCATTGATGGAGGGAGAAAACTCAGAGCAATGGGTGGCCCCGGGGTTTTAGCAGAAATGTTGCTTGATCGAATTGGTGAAGATGGTAATCATGCTATTGACAGTATTAGGACTCCTGCTGAAGTCGAAGCACTGCAAAAGCGTGATGATTTCATAATGATTGAAATCCGTACATCTAGAGAAGTACGATGGGAGCGTTTAGTTGCGCGTGGCCGTACTGGAGATGCTGAAAATTTTGAACAATTTGTTGAGCAAGAAGAATCTGAATTGGTGGCTCATGATGAAAGTGGTCAAGCATTAATCGCCACTGCCGCAATGGCTGATGTTGTAATTCAAAACGATGGGGATGTAGATGAGTTACATGGTCAACTACAAGCGTTGATTGATTCATTTGATGAATAAATTACCTTACTTTAAATCACCACGAGGGTCTTTGGGTCCATCTGTTCGTTGAACTATAACACCATGATTTTCAAGATAGTCAACACCATTTGCTCCACCAAAGCCACCGTCAACTACGATTACTCTTGATACACCTGAATGGTGAATCAATTTAGCGCACATCATACAAGGTTCACCAGTAACAATTAGCCAAGCATTCTTTGTTGGTACCCCATTTGCTGCTGCATTGCAAATTACATTCATTTCTGCGTGATGACAGCCCACTTCGACCCTAGTTCCTGAAACGACTTTTTCGGTATCTCGTAAACAAACATCTCCGCCACACAAATCGCCTCCACCTCGTGGACCTCCATTGTATCCATCCATCAAGATGACATTACGGTCTGGGTCGACAAGAAGTGAACCAAATTTTGCCCTAGGGCAATTACTAGCCTTTGCTAATGCCAAGCACTGCTCAATGCGAATTTTCAGATGTTTCTCCTTCACATCAACCACCGACAATTCCTGTCGTAACGGGCCAACCTAATGATGATACCGTCATGTCCAATGCACTCCTTCATCTGAAGGACGTAGGGTTGTCATCGCATCTATTGTATCTAATCCAAGTGCGGTTAGTATATTCCCTACCAAATAAATAGAACCAATACCGAGGATTGGCTGACTTGCATCTTGTTTTGACAATTCCAGTGCTCTTTGCAGTGCATCTGCTGGGTGTTTCACCTTCTCAATTACTGCTAGAACCCCTTGTGCCTCTAATTCAGCAGCCAACTCGGTTGTTGAAATCGCCTGTCTCCTTCCTTTCTGTGGCTCAGTGACCACAACATGACCAACCTCACCCTCAACTAGTAATTCCACTAACGGATTGAGAAATCCAACTAGATCTGTTTGCGATGTACAACCTAACAATACAACTCCGGGTGTTGGAGCTTCATCTTGTTCCATCTGAACACATAATTGATTGCAAATTTTTTGCATTCCACTTGGATTGTGGGCCGCATCTATTAGAATAGGAACTCCCTCATGTTCAAGCCATTGGACACGCCCGGGCCAAACGGTATGCAATAGGGCGCTAGTTATCATATTAGCAGCCTCAAATAAATCGAGCAAAGTCAAGGTAGCATGAGCGAGAATTGAAGCTTCTTTCTGATAGGGTGACCAGTCACTTGGTGAAGCAATTTCTGAAATTGGACGGTGGCTCTTGCCAGTATCATCAAAACGAACTAAGAGGGCTCTATCTGGCCTCCACCAAAACCCTAGTTTGTGATTGCCAACAGCATCTTCTATTGCTTTTCTTGCCCCAGCATCATAAGTCCATTTGGCAAGAAAAATCTCACCTGGTCGAGCAATTGCAGCCTTTTCAGCAGCAATTTCACCAAGGGTTTCGCCTAGTACATCAGTATGTTCAAGTGCCAACTCTGTAAGAACGCAACAATCTGCGTGAACTAATCTCGTAGAATCAAGTCTGCCACCAAGTCCAGTCTCAATTACAGCTCGGTCGATCCCAGCATCCTCAAATGCCAGCATTGCAACTAGAAAAGTAGCCTCATAATAAGTCGGCATTGTCACTGGTTCAACTAAAGACGCTCCTCGTACTCTTTCAAGACACTGATCAAATATTTTGGGAGAGATGGGGACACCATCTATTCTTACTCGCTCCTCCACAAAGCAGAGATGCGGGGAGGTAAACAACCCGCAACTCGTACCCGCGAGTGACAAGCAATTTGACAGAATTGAACAAACTGTTCCTTTGCCATTACTACCAGCAACATGAATTGATGGAAATTTTAGATGTGGCATTCCAAGACGGGACAATAAAATTGCAGTTGTTTCAAGATTTTGGCGCATTCCAAGCACTTTCAGCCCGGTGAACCACTTTCGAACATCACTCACAGATACCCGCCCACCCTATCTCTTGTGACCCTCGCTTTCAAATGGGTTTTCACTCTCGCCGTAGTCATGACCGGTGAGAGCCGCTTCGCAAACATCCTTTCTTTGATGGCTGACCAATGGCGATCAATGACTACAATGGGGGTGATGTTTGTTGGTACAATATTGCTTGCTATCTACATTCAGCCGTTTTGGGACCGCCCGGAAGCAAGAGCATTTGGTGAGTCAGGAACCACAAAAGTTGGATTAATTGGTTTGGAATTTATTCTGATTCTAGTTTTCACCGCATTTATCATCTGGTTAGCCAAAAGAGGACTTCAATCCATTATCAAGTGGGGAGTCCTATTTGTTCTATGGATTTCTCTTTCCTATGCGATGATTCCTCTAGCATCTTACGCAATGGATGATGCTCAGCCAGTCGTTGAATACCGGGATGAAATGGAACTAAACGCTGAAATTCTCTTCGTTGATTACGAACCTTCTTCATTCATAGTTACGAACGGAACTCACCTAATCAAAATGAGTGATCCGAGTGGGTTGGAAAGTGGGCAATCAGCGGTTGTGGAATGGGATTTCTCACTCCAATTGGAGGATGGTGGTTATTCCGCTCTTGGAATAGGAATCATAGACAATCTTGATTCTTATGTAATGTGTGATGGGCATCGCTGGCAGAAATTTGACAAGTCTGATGGTACCCCTATCGCAAATCATACCGATGTCACATGTGTTGCTGGCTTTTCAACAGAAGAAAATGACTGGGCCATCTACAATAATATGATGCAAAAAATTGACCCCTTCCACCCAAATATTCCAAGCCACAGTTGGTCCTATAATCTACCAGAACAATTCAATTCGGGAGAATTTATGCAAGGTAGTATGCTCAATGATAATACTCTACTTTTGGTATCTTATGGATGGGCTGGAATCGTTGATATCCCTGATAGCCAGCACACTGGCGAATTTGGAGATGTGAATGCAACAATTCTCTGGCAAGTCACACCAAATTCTGGAGACGCATTCACTGCTTCCACCTTTGGTCACTCTCCATGGAGTGGATACAATTGGTGGAATGCGAACTCAACTGATAGTATGTTGATGTTAGGAACTGAGAAAGGGAAAGTCTACGGTTTTGTTTGGGATGGTGCGGAAATGACCGTTGAAGAACATATAAAATTCAACGAGCGTGACGCATTTGATTCTGAAATTCAGGGTATCATGCTTGCTGATGACCAACATGACGGCAGAGTTGATGTTTGGATTGCATCTGGAGGAGAAACTCGGATGTTTTCAGGTTGGGTAATGGTTGAGAGTTTAATCATTGATGGACCTGTTTCGCAGGGCCCTATTGACATGATAATACACACCGTTGATGCCCCTGCTTGGGATAAAATCGGTATTGAAGATGGCGTCCTTACAACATACACTGTAAACACTACTCAAAGTGCAGTCATTGCTACACCAATTAACGAACCAGCAATAATTCTAGAGGATTCCGCAGGATACTGGTTGCCAATTTACTGGTCCCAAATAGTCGCCTTACTCGCTTCTACTGTACTGATGATTGCCCTCACCATTAGACCGGAATGGTATGTAGTGAACACCACGGGGATTCTAACTGGTGCAGGCGTTATTACCATCATTGGGGTAAGTTTTGTTCCAACATTAATTCTAATTTTCATGGTTGTTGCAGCAATTTATGATTGGTATGCGGTTTACAAATCAAAGCACATGCTTGATCTTGCAGACACGATGATAGGGCTCAAACTTCCAATATTGTTAGTAGCACCCCAAGATAAGGGATATTCCTTCCTTGACGAGGGCGAGGATACCATGAGTAAGATGGACGAAGCACCCGTATCTGCAAAGAAAGAGAGTGATCGTAAGAGTGGCGCTAAAGCCTCTGCTCCTGAACCACCCCGACCAGCTCCTCAGAAAAATACCGGTGACGCATTATTCATGGGTCTAGGCGATGTCATCTTCCCTGGCATGTTAGTCATATCAGCGCTAACATTCCTACCATCTGGTGGAACCATTATGGGATTGAGTGACCCGATGTTCGTTGCAATAGGCTCCCTCATTGGTGGCCTTCTTGGTTATCTAGTTCTAATGGGGTATGTCGCTATGGGTCGTCCTCAAGCAGGGTTACCTTTACTCAATGGAGGAAGTATTCTAGGCTACCTAATCACTGGATTTATCGCCTTAGGTTCTGCGTCTATTTCCTTTGGCATTACAATATTCTAGATAATGAGTGAGTTCAAGAGGATGACATGAATAAACAAGGTGAAGGGAAATGTTAGACATCAAGATGTTTCGTGACCACGCTGATGTTGTACGTGCTGACCACGACAAAAGAGGTATTTCTCACGACAATATCGATGAAGTAATTCGTCTAGACGAAGCATGGAAAAAGTCTCGTTACGATGCTGATCAACTGCGTCGCCAACGGAATGAAGCCGCCAGAGGGATTGCTGAAGCCAAAAAAACTGGCAACAATGAAGAGGCTGAGAAGATCTTAGCACAAGTTGCAACCTTGGGCGCACAGATAGATGAATTGGGAGTTGAATCCGATAATCTCATCAAAAACCGTGACAGTTTGAGAATGAAGATTCCAAATATTCTCCATGATAGTGTCCCTATAGGGGAAGACGAAGGTGGAAACACACAACACAGTAAACATGGCGCAAAACAAAATTATTCGTTTAGTCCAAAAACTCACAATGAACTTGTTGACATGAATAATTGGGTTGACCTACCTCGAGCTGCTAAAATTGCTGGCAGTCGATTCTACTTCCTGAAAGGAGACCTTGCGCGTTTGGAATTAGCCTTACAACAATACGCAATTGATTTCCTCACATCTAGAGAATACACACTTGTACAACCTCCCGTAATGATGAACCGTAAAGCGTACGAAGGAGTTACTGACTTAGGAGACTTTGAAACAGTGATGTACAATGTCCAACCAGAGGGATTCTACACAATTGCAACAAGCGAACACCCACTAACTGCAATGTTCATGGATGAAGTAATTGAACCATCAATGCTACCTCTGAGAATGGTTGGTGTTTCCCCCTGTTTTAGACGAGAAGTGGGTGCACATGGACAATCAGATAAGGGAATATGGAGAGTTCATCAATTCACCAAGGTTGAACAAATAATCATTAGCAAGCCAGATGATTCATGGGAATTACACGAAGAGTTGCTCACTAACTGTGTCGAACTTTGGAATTCCTTAGACCTACATTATGAGATTGTCAACATTTGTACAGGAGATATGGGGACTGTTGCTGCTAAAAAATACGACTTAGAAGCTTGGCTACCCGGTGTTGAAGCCTACAAAGAAGTGGTATCGTGTTCGAACTGCACCGATTACCAAGCCAATCGACTACGTATGCGATATCGCACAGCAGATGGAAATGAGGCTGTCCACACTTTGAATTCAACTGCGGTTGCTACTAGCAGAGCCTTGGTAGCGATTATTGAGCAAAATCAGATGGAAGATGGATTGGTCCAGATCCCATCTGTACTACAACCATATATGCAAGGTCAAAAAATACTCCAATCTTGCAATTGGTAAATTGATTTTTCAATTGATTAATCAGACTCTTCAATCGCAATGAGTATGGCTCCTTGATTAACTTGATCCCCAACTTCATAGTGTATTGCTGACACTATGCCATCAACTGGAGAGCATATACGATTCTCCATTTTCATTGCTTCTAAAATTAGCAAGGTCTGTCCTTTGTCAACGGGTTCACCTACTGAAGCCATGACGCTGAGTATTTTCCCAGGCATTGGTGAAGTCAATCCACCCATGTTATCGAAGGTACTGACTGCCCCACGTTCTACAACATCCACTCTTGAGATATGGCCATTATGATGGATCCACCAAGTGTCCTTTACCTTGACAAGCACCAAACGTTCCTCCCCATCACCGCGCTCAAGTATCGCCTCGTCACCTAATGTGTCGAGTGATATTCGCCAATCTTGAAGGTCTAAGGATTCGCCATCAGTTTCAATCTTGATTGCAGAGTAACCACTTGCGGTATCAATAACACCAACAGCCCAATTACTGCCATCTGTTTGATTGATGTATTCTTTCATTTTGAACACCTCATGGATATCTCCTACCCAATGTGGAAAACGGATTATATGGATCTGGTGAATCTTCTAGTTCACCACTTAATGCCCCCAAATGAAGGCCTGCTTTCTCAGCACTTGCTGCAACGATTACAGCCGCTGCAGGGTCACCTGATGACTTCCATCCATCAGGCCATATTGACTCTATGAAATCCGTTGTTGTGTCTCCACTAGCAAACTTTTGATGTGTTATTACGCTTCTTAAGAACTCGATATTTGTAGTGACACCCAAAATTATGAAATCCTCTAATGCCCGAGACATTCGCTCAATTGCACGCTGTCTATCAGGAGCGTGGACTATGAGTTTCGCAAGCATTGGATCAAAGTCAATTCTCGCTTCATCACCCTGCCTCACACCAGTATCAAGACGAATACCTGGCCCTTCTGGTGCCCTGAAAATTGCTAATGGTCCTGTAGCGGGAAGAAAACCATTGGATGCATCCTCGGAATAAATTCGGGCCTCAATTGCCCAACCACGGGGGGATACTTCATCTTGAGAAATTACTAATGGATGACCTGCGGCAATTCGTAATTGCTCCTGAACCAAATCAACCCCTGTCACCAGTTCAGTCACGGGGTGCTCTACTTGTAGGCGGGTGTTCATTTCCAAAAAGAAAAACTCGTCTCCTGAAAGTAAGAATTCAACAGTGCCAGCACCCACATAATGAACTGCTTTGGCTGCATTTATCGCTGCCTCACCCATTTGTTCTCGCATCTCAACAGAAATTGCCACACTCGGTGCTTCTTCGATAACCTTCTGATGTCTTCTTTGGATGCTACATTCACGCTCTAGTAAATGAATTGCACCTCCATGGGTATCGCATAGTATCTGGATTTCAATATGGCGAGGTGAAACTATGCGCCTTTCTAGATAGATTGTATCATCTCCGAATGCAGAAAGTGCTTCGCGCTTGGCTGAGAGATAAGCCGCCTCCAATTCTCCGGATGTTTCAACAGCCCTCATTCCTTTTCCACCACCACCAGCTGAGGCTTTCAATAAAATTGGGAAACCAACTTCACTGGATAAACTACGTAATTCGTCGACAGTATCACTCAGAGAATCTTGAGATGTTAGTTCAGCACCTGGCACAAGTGGGACGCCCGCATCAAGCATCAATCTGCGAGCCTTTACTTTATCACCCATTGAATCAATTGCTTTTGAGGGCGGACCTATCCAGATTATCCCACTTGCTCCTACCAACTCTGCAAAATCTGCTCGCTCAGAAAGAAAACCGTAACCAGGATGAAGGGCATCCGCTCTACTTATTCGACAAGCATTGATTATCGAATTTGCTGAAAGGTATGTAGATGCTAAATCATCACCTTCTAGGTGTACTGATTCGTCTGCTAATTCAACATGCATTGCATTTGCATCAGCATCATTGAAAACCGCCACCGTGGCTAACCCCATCTCTTGGCATCCTCGAATAATTCTGCAAGCAATTTCACCACGGTTGGCAATTAAGACCTTACCGAATTTGAACGGCGCATCAACAATCCATGATGGGAAATCCATTATTGCTCAATCCTCACTGTTCCATGCTGGAGGTCGCCGTTCAATGAATGACGAAAGCCCTTCTTGACCTTCTGAAGAACCGCGCATCTCTGAGGTTTTATCTAGAGTCCATTGACGCAGTTCCTCATCGGTACCATTCCAACGGTCAAACTGTAATATCAAACGTTTTGCTTCCCCCACTGCAGAGGGGCCCGTGGTCAACACTTCTGACACAACCCCTTGGATAGATTCAGTAAATTGTTCTGGAGATTCTACCTTCTCATCAATCATTCCAATTCGTAAAGCCTCATCAACTCCAATGCGCTTTGCCAACATTGCGAGTCGTCTAGTTTGAGCACTACCAAGTCTACGGTATACATAGGGACCAATGACTGCTGGTAAAATTCCCAACTTACCCTCAGATAGCGCAATTTTTGTTTTACTCTCCCCAATCACATGATCGAGACAAGCAATTAGGCCAGCTCCTCCGCCTAAAGCAACGCCCTGTACTGCACCGATAGTGAAACATGGGTGAGACCAAAGTGTGTTGAATAATCTATCAAGACGTGCGGCATCATTGCGGTTTTGTTCAGATGTTTGAGCACCTGAAGCCTGCATCCAACCAATATCTGCGCCTGCACAGAAATGCTTTCCACTGCCGGTTAATACAATCACTCTAAGATACGGCTCACCTTTACTGTCCTTCAATTGACCACGCTCACTTACTGAGCGTTCTTTACTCCATTCAAGTAAATCACATAATTCGCCAATCAATTCTGGATTTAAGGCATTGAATACATCTTCACGTTGTAATGTCAGATACCCAACAGGGCCTTCAATATTGAGAGTGCACAAGCCGGTTTCCGGCATTAATTCTCCAATTGAAAAATCATTCATTGCAATTGCTCCTTCACATCCTAAAAATACCGTATTCTGAATCTGGGAACGGTCCATTTAATGCAGCAGAAATACTCAACCCCAATACATCTCTAGTATCCCTTGGGTCAATGATTCCATCATCCCACAATCGGGCAGTAGCATAGTATGGAGAACCTTCAGCTTCATACCTCTCTAGAATTGGTTTTTGGAAGTCATCCAACTCTTCCCCTTCCATTGGTGCCTGACCCTCACGCGCACGCTGGTCCTGCTTTACAGTAGTCAACACACTTGATGCCTGTGGGCCACCCATTACTGATATTCTAGAATTAGGCCACATGAAAAGGAATCGAGGGTCATATCCTCTGCCACACATAGCATAATTCCCAGCACCGTGAGAACCACCAATAATTACTGTGAATTTAGGTACTGGTGCACAAGCAACTGCAGTTACCATTTTTGCTCCATCTTTAGCAATCCCACCGGCCTCGTATTCACTCCCAACCATGAATCCAGTGATATTCTGCAAAAATACAATCGGAGTACCTCTCTGGCCACACAATTCAATGAAGTGAGTAGCTTTGAGTGCTGATTCTGAAAATAGGATCCCATTGTTAGCAACTATACCAACAGGATAACCGTGGATGCGCGCGAATCCACAAACAATAGTGGTGCCATAGCGGGACTTGAACTCGTGGAAACGTGACCCATCGGTGATTCTTGCAATGACTTCCCTAACATCATATGGCATTCTGTTATCTTCAGGAATTATCCCTAACAATTCTTCAGGGTCATGGTGTGGTGGCTCAGGGGTGGTTACATCTAGCGCAACTTTGTAAGGTGCTGGAAGATTCTCAACAATGTTGCGAACTATTCGGAGACCATCTGGCTCATCTTCCGCAAAATGATCAGCAACTCCAGATTCCACTGTATGAACTTCGGCACCGCCTAATGCTTCGGCTGTCACCTCCTCGCCTGTGGCTGCTTTCACAAGTGGTGGTCCAGCAAGGAAGATCGTCCCGTTGTCTTTGACAATGATTGATTCATCGCTCATTGCAGGCACATAAGCACCACCCGCTGTACATGAACCAAGGACTGCAGAAATCTGAGGTATTCCTTTACCACTCATTACTGCTTGATTACGGAATATTCTGCCAAAGTGTTCTCTATCAGGGAATACCTCATCCTGTAATGGCAAATATGCGCCTCCTGAATCAACCAAATAGATACAAGGTAAACCATTCTCTTCAGCAATACTTTGGGCGCGTATGTGTTTTTTTACCGTCATTGGATAGTACGAGCCGCCTTTCACCGTTGCGTCATTAGCTACGAACATACATTCACGGCCGTGAACCATTCCAATTCCAGTAATGATACCCGCACTGTGAGCGTTGCCATCATAAAGGCCGTTTGCTGCTAATTTGCTCAATTCAAGAAAGGCGGTACCAGGGTCACAAATAGCTTCAATTCGCTCTCTTGGCAACATTTTACCTCGGCTTCGGTGACGTTCAACATATTTTCCACCACCGCCCTCCATAACGGCTTTCATACGACCCTCCATTGCCGCCACAATTGCCCGATTATGTTCCAAATTTGTGGCATATTGTTTATCGCTAGTTCGCACCGAAGAAGGTAGTCTATCCATGTCGACCCATAGGGTCGGAATCAAACAGGTGTTTGAACGGTGCGGCTTCAAACACCCAACATAAGCCGTCCTAGGTCCCTAAGGCCCGGAGCGAGGCCCACTGTCAAAAGCCCAAGAACAACCAATAATCGAAGGTGAGATTGGCGTTTTTCCCATCGCCATTCAGCAAAGAACATTATGACCACCAAGGCTAAGGCCATTTTCACCACAAAAAATCCCCAGCCGCCACCAGAACCACCTTCATCTCCACCTGCCAAACGCATTACCAAAGTTGACAACACATGCTTTTCAGAATAACCAAAAAAATCAACACCTAACCATGATGCTAAACCATCTACAAGTTGACCATATACTGCCAACAATACAATGGGTGTTGCAAACGCAGCATTCTTGACTAGCTTTTCATTTTCTTCAAACTCTTTACCTTCAAGACTTTCCCACTCTTGGAGAGTCATTCCCTCATCTAGCATACCGGGTATTTTTCTTTCACTAATCAATTCTCTAAATGAATCCAAGCCGCGACGGCGTAGGGTCATTACGATAATGAGTGGGCAACCAAGAATTACAAATGCTGGCCAAATCGTTAATTCTCCAGCAACTAACTGTGTTTGAGCAAAACCCATCAAACTAACCGCGTTCAAGATACAAGCACCAATTCCAGCATATAGTAAAGAGCGCTCCAATTGATTCCAATTATTTAACCAGTTATTCCAACTGAAATCTTCAACTTCAAAGAAGAACCAAAAGAATCCAGGGATCAGGATTACTACAGCAATACCTCCACCTACTGAAAAGTCATAAAATAGAATCAATTGACTAACCACCACTACCATCAATGGCAAAAATGTTAGGAACTTATCTTTTTCAGGACTGGATTCCATCTCCTTCAAAATTGGAACAAGGATTCCAATGAGTAAAATCCATCCAGCAGTTTGGAAATGAATAATTGGTGAAACAAACCAAGAATCAACATTATCTGCGAAAAGTCCTGCGTCCTCATGTACTTCAACTAATACCGCCCATAATACCCAAGGTAGTAATGAGTAGAGCATTCTATCATCACTTGAAATACCCCACTTTCGCATTAGTGCAGATAGGCTGACAATGAAAGCCACAAGAAGAATACCATAAGCAACTGTATCAACAGTGTTGTAACTTGAATCGCCATCACCTTCGCCAATAATCGGTTGTACGATGTTTAAGTCAATCATATCCCATAAGCCCCAGGCATCAGCAAAAAATCCTAGCAGATAGGCGATACCAGGTAGCGCCATCCCCAAACCAATTATTGTGAATGCTACTAACTCATGATTGGCAAACTCAGAATCAGGTAATGAACGTGGAAAACGAACTTTTGAGGATGAATCTTTATCCTCATTATCAACTATAACTTCATCATCCAAATCAGCATCTCCGGAAGATTCTGATTCGTCCTCGTCAGCGCTCATTGCACCGCCGAGTCGGCCCTATCAAAAGAGGTTCACTCTTCTTCGTCATGATCGTGGTCACAGTTTTCATCGTGGACATGTTCTTCTTCCTCTTCTTCTGCAGCCTCTCTGAATTGGTGTACATCTCTAAAGACGATTGTCTTAGCACCAACAGTGTCACGTAGTGAACGAATGAGTTGGAACTTTGCCATTCCCCATGATTGATCATATCCAAGGAACTCTGGGATTGTGATGGATACATCATCTCCGTCAAATTCTACTTCAAAATCATCAGACCCTGTTGACATCTTTAGAAGAGTCATTACCATCTCATCCTTCTCTTCAACAACCTTAGTGATTCGGTAATTATAACGCAGGGATTTACCTGCTAATTCGTGATTGAAATCAATTCGTGCACGACCAGCACGGAACATGACTAACGTGCCTTTTCGACCACCGATTTCAACTGGACCACCGACTTGTAGATTGTCAGGGTCTCTTACTTGGCGAGCCAATTGCTGTGGCCCCAACATTTCAACAGCACCTGGGTCACGTTCACCGTAGGCTTTGTCTGCTGGAATCTCAATATCGTAATCAGTTTCAGCCTCAGCTTCTTCAAGGCTTTCTTCAAAACCTGGAATCAATGCCCCAGCACCGATAGTGATGCACAGAGGCTCATAATTTCGTGACTCTTCATGAACGTCATTTGACTTTGCAGTCTCCTCTCGAGTTGTCTCGATTAGTTTTCCTGAATCAACCTCATACAGGTCGTAATCTATGTACACAATCGAGCCTTCTTCCATGAATACCACTTCAACCCCTGATGGGGCGAGCCGCCGACCGACTCCCCCTTTATGAGTGAAACGGTGAAATTATCCAATATCAGATGGAGGGAATCGGCTTACTGGGCCGCTGAATTGAGGTGATAGCGATTCCTAGAGTTGAGAGGACAATGATTAGCCAACCAGCCCATACAAGATGGCTGCCAGAGAGATGGTAAACAGTTAGTCGTACTCTATCAAGCCCAACATCGTCACTATCTGAACCCATAATTCCAGATGCATTACCTAATGCTTGTGTTTGCGACCAATCAAAAATAAACACAGTATCACCAGTCATAGATGTGTACCTATCTACCTCACTACGAGGGAAACTGTTTGAACTATCAAACCTCAACATACCTGGATTAACAGTGTCCAGCAAAATACCCTGCTCATTGTATATGTCAATTTTAGCACCAAGGAAACCATCTCCGACCGAAAAACGCTCGTCAAATTCAGCATCATCGGGAGAAAGTACTGTCCAATCATCAAAAGTTAGCAGATATCCTTCGTGAGAAACCTGTTGTCCTTGTACCAAGACCACTTGATGAGAAGGATCTGTTCTGTCAATTAGTGTAGTTGTGAATATGTGACCAACCAGTAACAATAGAATCCCCACATGGGCTGTATGTGCAAGCGCACTACGCATTTTTGCAGGGGAATTACCCTTTGCTGTTCGTTGATAGAGATCAATCGCGAGACGTATTATTGAAGGAATTGCTACGATTAAAATAGGTAGTAGCAACCATGCAACTTCACCGCGGTTTATTGTATCACTAAACTGAGAACTGCTATCTCCTATGATAGGGATTTCAAGGAATACTCCTACAACAATTCCTATGATAATAAAACCTAATAGAAGAAAAGGGACCATTTTTTCAGGTACTGTATCTTTCCACGAATATGTTGCTAAAGCAGAAGCGATTAACAAAATAAGTGGAGCACCGAACATCTCATGCATTGCTAGTGAAGTCCCATCAACACTAGAAACCAACAACATCCAAGTCAATGTGAAAAATGTTCCACCAATAACAATAGGTGCGAATAGCGATAGCCGAATTTGGGTTTTTCGAATTGAAAGTTCAGATATGCGTTCCTTCAAAGTCTGCTCATCTCCTTCTTCAATATCTAGAATCAGTAACGGCCAAATGAAGATTAACAAACCAGTTCCAGCGGCATACACGTCAATGAGATAAGCATAAACAGATGTTAGAATAACAACTATTCCACCAACAGTCCAAATCATTTCTGACTCTTTATCTGAACTTGCTTTCAAGAGCATCAGCAAGATGAGAAGAGTTGCAATTAATGGTTCATCTATGATTAATGATAACAAAATCACAGCAGCCATTGAGACCGCTTTCTCACGGTCAGCAAATAACTTCGGACCAGCTGGATCAGGTGGTAACATGATTGCCATCAATGGAGATGCTGCTGCTATGAGTAGAATGAATGTAGGCAAACGCTCAATTAAGCTTGATTCAGCCCCAAACATATCGACAGTAATTAGCCAAGATAAAGGTAATAGTAAAATCATCCATAATGAAAATCTAGAAGCAAACTGCAGATTTTCTCCACCACCAATTCTAGCCTGCCGACTAACCATAACCGCCACAGTGATTGCCAAAATTGCTACCAATGAAATGAGGTACGTAATGACCTCTGTCCCACTTACTCCTGTGTTCTGTAGGTCAATAATTCGCAATACTGCAGAATCACTCTGAGACCCAACATCTTCTGAGACAAAGGCATGTACCGAAGCCCAAACACCATTGGCTCTAGTGACCATGGTCGCGTGGATAGAGAACCATCCAGGAAGGATTGCTAATGGAAGGACAAAACCACTATTTTTACCACCAGGGGTCACACGCAAATGAAGTAAAAGAAGGAGGCAAAGCCAAGGTAATAGGGAGGCTGTTTCAACTGGGTCCCAAGCCCAATACCCGCCCCAATCAAGCACTGTGTAAGCCCAAAGCCCACCGAGCCCCACACCAATCGTACCTACTGCCAATGCAACTCTTGCCGGAGGCAGCACCATCTCACGAAGTTGAGACTCCTCAACTTTATCGTTGCTAAGAACTGTGGCTAGCGCCTTTAGCATCACAACCATACAAAGTGAATAAAACAGAAAAACTAGTGGTGGATGAAAGACCATCAAATCAGTTTGCAGTAGTGGATTTAATTCACCTCTCCAACTACTTTGAGCAAGCCTGAAAGGTCGCATCATCATAGCAATAGAGAAGAGTGTTAGAACTGCGCCATTGACTAATTTACGGAATAGTACTGAACTCTCATCCCTCTCCGCACCTTGGAAAGCAAGCCCACATATTCCCAACAAGCCGGCCCATAGAAGAGTTGGCCCCTCCCTACTTGCCCAAACTGCACTGATACGATAGGCGACTGGCATCTCACTACCACCGTAAAGACGAACCAAATCATAGTTTGTCGAATCGCTGATAAACAGCCAACTAAGAGCAATAAATGGCAAAATTTGGATCATTGTGATGAGCCGTGGAAACCACAATGATTGCTCCGTAGACAGATTCTTCCACGGTATCGAAATGCCGGCTATGGAAACGGCGATTGCTAACCAAAGAAGCCACTGCACGAATTGAGCGAGTAGCCATCAACTGATGGCAATTTCGGCCACAAGGACTGGTTGATTGTTATGATTACCAACCATAGTATTTAGCGCGACTATAACCAAAAGCCAACATCGCTGGAACTATTTTCTTAAAGTATAGACTTGGCCTTCTAACCAGTAAACGAATTCCAACCATTGCCTTTCCTGATATTCCCATTGAAGACATTTCTTCGGGGAAACATTTGCCCATCAATGACATATCAGAATCACTAAGTGAATACAAGGCTGTTTTGCCTCTCAGTATTTTTTCATAAGGGGGGAACTCTGTTTTCCACCTAGTTGAATAAACAGCTAACTTCGACGCGGTTATATCTCCAGCAGCAATCGCTTCAGCGGCTGTTTGTGCAGCAAATGATGCTGATTTCAAAGCCAAGTGAGAACCACCTTCAAACAGAGGTGAAGTAAAGCCAGCGGCATCACCAATCAGCATTATTCCATCAGCATGAGTGACTTCATGTGGCCCGGAAATTGGGATCGTCCCCCCAAAACCTCGTAGTTTCATTCCTTCTTTCCGCCAAGGTGGATTGATCATTTCTAATCCTTTGAATTCACCATTTTCTATGAATTGGTCAAGTGCCTTTACGGCTCCCTTTTTATTTTCAGTAACTAACCCAATGTTAGCCCTTCCATCTGACTTTGGAATCATCCAAAGATAACCCTTTTCTGCATATTTTG
>JAQXFA010000073.1 GCA_029250565.1 Candidatus Thalassarchaeaceae archaeon | reverse complement strand
CATGTAGCTCAAAGTCTTTAGCGTCACTAGCAGAGCCATTATAAACAGCTTTTCCTAATACTACATTATAAGTCCACTTTGGACTAACTGGATTTTTTACGTAATTATAAGAAACTGAAGAACCGCTAGTTAATGTTGTTGGATATATCGTTATAGAAGTATTACTACTTCTCACATAAGCAGGATTACTTACTGTAGGTCTAGTTAGTAATGATAAATTATAATTAGTTAATTCAGCAGTGTTTACTTCGCTAATACCAATAGGATAAGAGCTTCCTGTGTTTTTGTAAGTAACAGCACCTAATCTATAAATATCAGAAGCTAAAGTTGTATTATCAATTTGGTCTTGAATATCAGCCAACTCTGAAAATTCCGAGCCATAATAGAGTCTGTCGCCATCTCTCAATCTCTCAAATTGTTCCTTAATGATAACATGCATTGTTTCTCCAAGGGCTGAATTTTCAATGTGGTCTTCTGCCAACATTCCGATAAATGCATCAACACTGTCAACATCTGGATATGTGCTGTTTAATGCTTCAATAGTAGCATTATCGCTTGTGAAATCACTCCAATTCGTATATCTTGCTAATCCAAATGCCTCGCGGACGGTGTTGAAATCTGGAATTCCATGGTCTCGACCTCGTTGAGTATCAATAGCACACAAATCCATTCCGCCTGCCCCAGGTGGACCAAACATCTGGTTACGTAAATCGTCAACGAACATCAAATCATTTTCTGGTTGTACATTGTAAGCAAGGCCACGCAAAATCGGGGCGATTCCACCTCCCTCAGTGATTGGGCTGACATCAAAGAATCCCTCTCTAAGAGTAAGATGACCTTGTGCCGAAGGCATTCTTGTCTCATTCAACCTGAACATCGTACTTCCAATTTGACTATGGCCCATGCGGAAGGCAACTGTTGCAAACTCATTGGAAATTGACGGGTCGATTGTTGAATTGTAACCTTCGTAATCGTCTAATTCAATGCCTAGAGATGGCAAGAATTCATTGTAAGTAATAGACTCAATCAATCCGATATTGATGTGCCTTGCATATTGGTAAATCTGCTCATCGGACCAGTCAGGATTTCTATCCAAAATTTCACCAGCCAAGCGGTTGTGTTCCCTAACAAATAGGGTGTGCATAGAAAGTAATGCTACATGCTCATTCGCCCTACCGTCACCTGCAACAAATGAATTTGAGAAATTGAAACCGGCAAATGACATACCCGGAGTAGTAGGGTCTTCTGCATAGTTTGCTTGGGGAAGTAAGTCGCCTTCCTCATAGTCACTAACCTTCATTCTTCCACCGCGATTTTCACGTAACCAATCTGCTCTTGCTGCATCACTGCCGTAAACCACCGAACCATCTATCCAAGTTGTAATTGTGTTAGGGTGTTCTCTTTGATTTAGGGGATCTCCATCCCCTGTACCATTAGCCACTAATGAACGGAAAAATCTCATTTGTAATCCACCCGGGAATCCCATCCATTCATCATTTTCAGAGATTGGAATATATGCGGTGTCAGGTTGATCTTGGTCAGGTGTTCTACCATCTTGAGTTGTTGTATGGTCAATCTCATGGGTTATGAACTGCCCCCATAACCAATTGTAATCAGACAATCCTTGTGAATCCGGATGCGACTGATATTCATGACAAAGTGAGTTACTAATTTCACGCGGGTTAGGAACATCTGGGCGGTCCCAAAAGGTTAGATTTTCACCATCGGTCGTTGGATACCTCTCTGAATACCGAGAAAGTTCGGACCCTGCCACGCCATATTCAGGGTTGTCGATATTTACTCCAGACCCATCATACCCATACTGGGTTTCAGAATTCATTGCAGATTCATCAGCTGAATCGTAGGTTGTAGCACCATCCTCCTTCTCAATAGTTGAAGCCGAAACTGTTGCCAATCCTAAAAACATGAAAAGTGCCACTGTCAATAAAGCAAATCTTTTACGATTTGGCAGTGAGTTGTCTGAATCAAAATTTCTTGACATCATTCTTCCTCATTGGTCCCATTTTCTTCTGGATTTTCTGATTCTTTTCCTGATAATACTACCACTGCCACCAGAATTAAAACTATCACTGCGCCGATATAGGTGCTTATTTCGGTTGAAATTTCTCCCTCATTATCCCCTGAAATTTGTGGGGCCTCTGAATTTGCAAGATGGCACTGAAAACTACTCGCATCGCTCTCAGCAAAGAATACATCGCATTGGATTGATTCAATTTCTGTATTTCTGAGAATAATATCAGACAAACGCAGGGAATTGAACTCACTGGTTAACGAATTTAATTCTGCATCATTCCCATACCAGAATCGATCCCCATCACGCACTCTTTGGAACTGGTCTAAAACCAACATCTGTTGAGTTTCACCATAGATTGAAGATTCTAGTCTATCTTCTGCCATTACACCAATATATGCATCAATGCTATCAACATCTGGATACGCTGATGCTAGTTTTTGTTGTGAATCAACATCTGAACTGATATCACTCCAATTCGTGACTCTATCAAGCCCAAGACCTTCTCTCAATGAATTGTAATCTGTGACCCCACGGTCACGGCCGCGTTGGATGTCCATTGCACAATCATCCATCCAGCCACCCCACATTGCCCCACTCATCAAATTGCGAAGACTAGGGATAACTGCCAAATCCATTTCTCTTTGAGTATCGTATACAGCACCACGAATTGTAGTATCTATTCCACCAACCTCAATTAACGAGGATGATGTCCAAAAGCCATCCCTCAAATCTAAATGGCCACCTGCAGTTTCGTTGAGTCCTTCATCAAATTGTAACCAACCATCAGCCATTTGGCTTCCTGTAGCAAATGCTGCTAACAAGATGTATTCATTACTTAATTGCGGATTGATAGTTGAATTATAACCGGAATAATCATCCAAATTAATACCAATTGACGGGAGATATTCATTGTATGTAATTGCTTGAATTTCAGCTTGAACTATTTTCTTAGCGCGCTGAAATATCTGTTCATCATTCCAATCAGAATGGCGCTCGCTCAAACCATCTGCTATCCGATTGTGTTCTCTGATGAACAAGACTTGAAGTGAAGTGAGACCGATGTGCTCTAGGTTTCTTGAATCACCAGTAAAAAATTGGAGATTGGGTTCATCCCCTGACACACTCTCTACATATTCTGTTATTTGACCGGGTGCCATGTCCCAACCATCAACATCTGTTACTTTTAGATGCCCTCCTTCACCACTGCGAAGATAATCTTGGAACTCTACACTAAAGGAATAAATTGAGCCACCATCAATCCAACTACTCGCCTCATTCGGATATTCTCTAGGATTCTCTTCATCATCCCCTGTACTAGAAATG
>JAQXFA010000072.1 GCA_029250565.1 Candidatus Thalassarchaeaceae archaeon | reverse complement strand
AGAACTAACAGTGCCGATAACTTCCTTCCTCGCCTACGACTTTGGGCGACAAATTCGTCGTCACTCATCTCAAGGCTAGTCATCTTGTATCTTCGCCCTCCTTACAAGTCAATAACACCAACGACTGAAACCATTGATTTGGCTTTGAAAAATTAGATTAGTCACAACTAAATGAATTTCTAATGGCACGCCTTTCCAAATTTCTTCAATCGCCAGTAGTTGTATGGCCATGGTGTGATGAATCCTGCAAACAGCATAATGGGTATGACCCACCAAGTCAACATTGCTCCACCAGTCATTACGAGGTCGACTATATTCATCGCCGCTTCCATTGCGAGCATAGAGATGAGTGACATTCCAATTGCCACTTTAAACGCTTCTTTGAGCGCCATCTGCTTCGCTAAAATGATGGTCTCAAGACCAATGGAGGTAAGTAGTCCATTGAGCATAGCGAGGAGCATGATGCTCATCGCTGCCCATCCTGAATTTGTGAACACGAATTGGAACGCAGCAATAGTACCAAAGTCACCAATTGAACAGCCGATGAGGCACCATTTCGTGTTGTGTGCACTCTGTTTCCAAACGGCGTTATCGGCCCAGTTGAATCCGGAGTCAGATGAAGTCTCACCTTCAATTCCAAATCCACTTGCCATGACTGCTGAAATTAGAATTGAGCGGGAAACATCCGCCCCAGTTGTTACAACGGCTTTGCCAGGATCAATGGTAACTTCCACCGTTTCAACACCATCTACTTCTTCAAGTGCTGTCTTAACACTACCAGCACAACCCATGCAGGTCATCCCAGTAACTGCGAGGTTAACCACTTCAGTCATGTATCCCCCCAACATCCACTCCTTGAAGTGCCTTTGTATCAGGATTGATAACTCATAGTGAATCAGAATAAGAGTAACACATCATTAGGCACTTTGAAGAGAGATTCTCGGTTCGCCGAGAGTGCATGGCCGTACCAAACACCGTAGGTGACCTCAATCCCGTCGCCTTGGAAGAAGCGCTCATTGATGCTTGGAGAGAGCAAGAAACTTTCCAGAAATCAATCACACAGCGTCGAGATGGTGCGCCTTTCATCTTCCTAGAAGGACCTCCTACTGCTAATGGGAAACCCGGGATCCATCACGTAGTTGCTAGAACCTACAAGGATTTAGTTTGCCGCTGGAAGGCGATGGAAGGTCACTTTGTAGAGCGGAAAGGTGGTTGGGATACTCACGGACTTCCGGTTGAAATCGAAGTTCAAAAGCGTCTAGACTTGATGAGCAACGAAGCGATTGAAGAGTTCGGCATGGCAGAATTCAATGATGAATGTCGTAAATCAGTTTGGACTTACGAAGATGCGTGGAGAAAAATGACTGAGCGCATGGCGTTCTGGGTGGATTTGGATGACCCTTATGTCACTTTACACAACGAATATGTGGAATCGGGATGGTGGGCTTTGAAGCAGATGTTTGAGAAGGACTTGCTGTACAAAGGTCACAAGATTCTACCATACTGTCCTCAAACTGGGACTTCATATTCCTCTCACGAAGTTGCTCAAGGTTACAAAGAGGTAGAGGAGCCTTCGGTTTACATCAAATTCAAACTTACAGATGAGACTGCTGGTGACCTAGCTGGTGCATCAGTTCTAGCATGGACTACAACCCCGTGGACTCTTCCTGGAAATGTTGGATTAGCAGTTGGTCCTGAAGTGACCTATGCTAGAGTCAAGGTAACGTCTCCTGCAGGCGAATCTTGGGATGGCAGGGGCGGCGCCGAAGTCGGAGAAGAATTAATTTTAGCAGAAGATCTGATGGGTGAAGTTCTACGTCATCAAGCAGAAATCATTGAGACTTTCCCCGGCTCGAAATTAGTAGGTATGGCTTACGAGCCGCTATTCCCAGGTGCCGTTGCTCGCGGCAACAGCACCACTGCATGGACAATCCTAGAGGCGGATTGGGTGACAACTACTGACGGAACCGGTGTAGTCCACACCGCAGTCATGTACGGTGAAGATGATTACAATCTAGGTATGAAAGTCGGCTTACCAGCCCAGCACACCGTTGACATGGATGGCCGCTTCATCGCTGGAACTCACAATTCGCTTGACGGCAGATATGTGAAAGATTGTGATGACGATATTATTGATCTACTGATGTACGACAAACTTCTCTACCGAGAAAAAATGTACTTGCACGACTATCCGCACTGTTGGAGAACTGGACATCCTCTCCTGTACTACGCGATGGACTCGTGGTTTGTGCGAATGACCGCTGTGAAAGAGAAACTTCTCGAATTTAACGACCAAGTTGAATGGGCTCCTCCTAATGTTGGGACCGGACGCTTTGGAGAATGGTTGCGTAATGTCAAGGACTGGGCAATCTCACGTGAGAGATACTGGGGTACTCCACTTCCGGTGTGGATTTGTCAGGACTGTGGGCATCAGCATTGTGCTGGAAGCAGAGATGAATTGAGACAGTTAGCGGTTGACCCTTCCAAGGTGACGGATGACCCGCACCGACCATTTGTTGATGAAGTGATTTTGTCTTGTCAGAAAGATGGTTGCGATGGTCAAATGGTTCGTGAACCATATGTGATGGATTGCTGGTTTGATTCTGGTTGTGCTAGTTTTGCACAATGGCATCATCCGTTTGAGGGAGATGGAAAGTTTGAGCAGAACTTTCCAATTGACTACATTTGTGAAGGTGTAGACCAGACTAGAGGCTGGTTCTACACGCTGTTAGCAGTTTCAACAACAGTGTTTGATTCAAACTGTTACAAGAGTTGTCTTAGCCTTGGATTAATTCTTGATGCAGAAGGCAAAAAGATGTCGAAATCAAAAGGCAATATTGTAGACCCGTGGGACCATTTCAACCGCGAAGGAGCGGATGCAACACGATGGTACATGGTGACTGCTGGTGCGCCTTGGAACCCACTGAAATTCGATCCTAATGGTGTTAGAGAAACTTACGCAAAAATGTTCTTGACATTGTGGAATGTATACAAATTCCATGCTAACTATGCAGCGCTTGATGGATTCAATCCAGAGAGTGGCTCGGGAAGCCCAGTAGAAGAAAGAGCCCCATTAGACCAGTGGTTACTCTCACGCTTGGCTAGTGTAGCACAGGATTACCACGACCAGTTTGAGGGATGGGATTTCCACAAGGCAGGGCGTGATTTGGAGGACTTTGTCGTCAATGATTTGTCTAACTGGTATGTTCGAAGAAGCCGGCGCAGGCTTTGGGATGATGCCGAGTCTGCTGACAAGTTGGCTTGTCAACACACATTGCATGAAGTGTTGACAACGGTTTGCAAATTGATGGCTCCGATTGCACCATACATGGTTGATGATATTTACACAAATTTGACTGGAGTTTCAGTTCATCTTGCTGATTGGCCTCTTGGAACCCCTGGGGTTTTACCGGCAGCAGTAGATGCTGACCGTGATTTACCGCGACGAAACCCACCTCTTGAAGAGAGAATGGCGTTGACTAGAGCATTGGCTGAGGCTGGTAGAAGAGTTAGAGTTGAGGCTGACCGCAGACAGAGATTACCATGTCAAGCAGGTTGGCTTGTTGGTGGGCCTGATATTTCCGAGTTCCATGATATTCTAGCTGACGAGTTGAACGTTGAGTCACTAACTACTGAGGATGATTTGGAGAGATTCCAGAGAATTGAGGTAGTGCCAAACTGGCGTGCTCTTGGTGCAAAGTGTCGAGCAGACTTGCCTAAGGTTAAGGCTGCACTTGGTGAGGCAGACTCAGATGATATTTGGGCCGCAATTCAGGCAGGCAGTTGCACGATTGAAGGATTCGAAATCACAGAAGAAGATGTTGAGGTCAAGCGGGTTGAGAAGGATGGCTTCGCTGCTAAAACCATCACATTTGGTGAGGGTGATGATGCAATTGATGTGACGTTGGTGCTTGATATGGCTACTACACCTGACTTGCTTTCAAAGGGGCTTGCAAGAGACATTATTCGTAGAGTTCAGCAGAAGCGTAAGGACTTGGATTTAGATGTTGATGCTACCATTGA
>JAQXFA010000071.1 GCA_029250565.1 Candidatus Thalassarchaeaceae archaeon | reverse complement strand
GGAGTAAGTCATGACTTGACACAATCAGGTTTCCATCACCCCTGGGATTGGGAGGAGTTATCCGGTGGGAAAATGCCTGCAGACCTAACAAATCCGTTCACTAAGAAGGCACTTGACGCTCGTCAATGGGTGGCGGAACGCGAGGGAGTCAAACCAACCCAGGTGGCAGGAGGGCATGGCGTTAGTCAATCTCTTCTGTTTGCACTTCTGTCAATAATGAACCCAGATAAACCGAGGAAAGTTGCTGTTGAAATGCCATCTTACGCACCTGTATCTCAATTTCCACGTGCGCTTGGTTTTGAGGTGATGCCATTTTGGCGAGGCCCGAAAAACTCCGAAGATTGCGGTTCATGGAGAATTGACCGGGAATCTTTGCAATCAATCATTGATGACGTGTGTGCAGTAATTACAACACCTGTTCAGAATCCTACTGGGTGGATGATGGATGAAGATGATCAACAATGGTTGTCTGACATATGTAGTGACTACAATGTAGGATTGATTTCAGATGAAGTTTATCTTGATACGACAATTGGGACACCATACCATCGACCTATGTACAAATATGGGCCACACTGTGTATCGGTTAACTCTCTAACCAAATGTTACGGCCTAGGTGCACTACGAATAGGTTGGATTATTGGTTCAGAAAAAACCGCTACAAACGCACTTCGAGTGATGAATAATATGCAAGGAATGCTTGCTACACCATCACTTCGCCTTGCAGAAATGGCATGGCCTTATCTTGAAGAACCGTTAGCATTGATAAAAAAGAGAAGAGAAGATAATCTGCAGCTCCTCATTGATGTATTGTCAGCGAATGGCATTGAATGGACTCCACCACCAACTGGAATCTTTGGATGTATCCCACTTCCTTCAAATGTAGATAGTCAACGTTTCGTTGAAGATATCTGCTCAAAGCATGGAGTATTAGCAACACCGGCATTGATGTTTTCATCTAAACTTTCAAACATGGTGAGAATTGCTTGGGGTGGGGAACCAGAAGCATTTGTAGCAGCCATGGATGCATTTTATGCATGTTTACAAGAGTTGAAATGAGATAAGGGCCAGGGACATACAATGCCATCAGCAGTATTGGCCATCAGCGGTGCCAGCGGAGCCCGTTACGGTGCTCGTTTAATTGAGATATTGACTCAATCGGGTTGGGACATTAACCTCATCATTAGCCGAGAGGGAGCCATCAATCTCGACCTTGAATGTGGGATTACACCTCAACAACTTGCCACACAATATGGCGCTCTACTAGAAAATAACGATAATTTAGCGGCAAAATCAGCCTCCGGCTCTGCAAAATTTGACGCCTACATAATCTGCCCTGCATCTGGAACAACGATTTCAAAATTAGCAGCAGGAATTAGTGACAATCTCATCACTCGATCAGGAATGGTCGCCTTGAAAGAAAGAAGGAAACTAATTGTCGTCCCACGTGAAACGCCATACGCAACCGTACAACTTGAAAACATGGCAAAACTATCTGGATATGGTGTAGTTATTCTTCCAGCAAACCCAGGATATTACAACAATCCACAATCAATTGATGACTTGGTTGATTTCGTAATAGCACGTATCCTTGACCAGTTAGATGTTGAACATCAATTATCCCAAAGATGGACTGGAGGAGAGGTTACGTTGCCCGAGTCAGGAGATACTGACTCAACTACTTTAACTGAATTTGAATAGTAAAAATAAAACACACCTTTTGGGGTTGGGTTGATGAAGGACCTAGTGCCACGGAGTGATGAGTGACATGGGATACGCAGAGATGACTTCGGCAGAATTGACTGCTGAGTTGAAGCTTCTTAATCTCCCTAGTAGTGGAAATAAAAGTGAGAAACTTGCTCGCTTGCAGAAATATGAGAATACAAAAACTTCTACTTTAGAACAAGAAGTTCATGATGCTGTATTAGTTGCTGAAATCTCAGGAGATTCATCTCTTGCCAGCCGAATGAAAGCGAGCAGGGAGGTATTTGGAACTCAAATTCCAATGTTTGGAATATTAGTTGTAACTCTGTTACTCCTAAGTATTGCAGGCGGAGGAATACTTGGTCTTCCCGCACTAATGTCTTGGTTAGAAGATGACCCCGAATATACACTAATTGATTTTGACCCTGCCCAAGCTCGTGATAGAGCCAGTCATCTAGTTAGCCTAGGGCATCCACAATGGGATGGCAGAATGTCTGGTAGTCAAGAAGAGTTGGCAACAGCAGAATCGAACAAACAAAATTTCACCGAATATGGAATGTCAGCCACTATTGAGGAATTTGATGTACCGATGTTTGAAATCCAATCACCACCCAGTATTTTCTATTGCATACCCGGATCATATCCATTTGGACAAACAATTTTCCCCTGTGGTATTGAAGATTTCAATGCTCAGCATAAAGAATACCAACACCGCATGGACTATGTCATTCAAGGTTACAGCGGTACAGGAAACTACCAATTTGGTGATAATCTGAACATTGTCAACTTATCAAATGGAAGTGATGACACACTGTGGTCTCAAGCCACAGGAGAAGTTGGAATGGTATGGGGGTCCGCAGGAGTTGGCAGTAACACAGATATCTATGCAAAAGCAATCAAGAACGATTTGGCAGCGCTTTTCCTTGTAAATGTGGTAAATAACTGCGGCAAGGTTGTCGCTGATGATTGTGTCCCGATTTTCAAAACCGTTGACATTGAGGGATTGATGGACCAGACTGGAGGGAACCTACCTGAAACAATTCCATTTGTTCAATTGTCAAAAAAGATGGGTGAAGAACTTAGTGATTTATTCGAACAAAGAGAAACAAATGATGTGAAAATAGGAATCGAAGTCGATGTTGACAACCAAGGCACAAGGCCAGTAAGAGTGCCATGTGGAATTATTCAAGGAGATGATGACAAACTGATAATCTTCGGCGCTCACCACGACACCGTATACAATGGACCAGGTGCTGTTGATGATACATCTGGGACTGCTTCAGTCCTAGAGTTAGCAAGGCAGTTTGGAATATTGTATGGGGATTTGGGAACACCAAAACACACCATCAAATTCTGCACATGGGGTGGTGAAGAAGAGGGCTTGCATGGTTCTAAAGCGTGGGTCGGGAAATACCAAAAAACCTTGGCTGACGACCTTATTATCTACATTAATTTAGATATGAATCATGTTGATATTGACCCTGAAAGAGGCAATAGCCTCACTCTTTTCGGTAATTATCAAAGTGATGTTGACCAAGTTAGGAACATAGTCTCATTACTTGAATCAGAGAGACCTGAATTGGCTTCAAATTACACCATCAATATCAGAACACTAGATGGCGCTAAAAATACTGCAACTGGGATGCCATACAATTCAGATCACGGTCCTTTCGTCTATGACACTGTACAAGACGATAATGACAAGACAGGACATGCACTAGTATGCTATGGATCGGGCTCTCATGAATATCACACATATGCCGATGACATGACTCGATTCAACGAGGAAAGTTTAGCGATTAGTTCCATCGTCTATGGCACCTATGCCAGATACCTTGCATGGGGAGAAGTATGAGAATGGAGTCTGATTAGATGGCGATAAAGAGAGCACATGCAAGTCACATTTTGATTGCTAGTAAATCCCAAGCAATTCAAATTGTTGAGAAAATCACTTCTGCTAGAAAGCCCCATAAAGAATTTCAAAAAATGGCTCGTAAACATTCATCCTGCCCATCTGGTTCAAAGGGTGGGGACTTAGGATGGTTCCACTACAAACAGATGGTTCCTGATTTCTCAAAAAAGGTCTGGGAGCAAGACCTGAAAAAGATTGATGGCTTCATCAAAACTGGTTTTGGCTATCACATAATTTGGGTTCATGAGCGGGATGAATGAGGAAATCAAATGACTGCAGAGATTCTGACTGATGATACTTGGCCAGAATTTATCGCTCAACGAGATGCCGTCCTCATACTCACGCGAAACAGTTGTGAAAACTGTGACCCTTTTGTTGAAACATTAGCAAAAAATGACTTTCCTGTAGCCAAGATAGTACTCGATAGCCCAGGGAATGCTGGATTCAAAACCTCCTTTCCTCAAATTTCCTCACAAGCAAGTGTGTTACCTTTCTCAATCCTTTTTTCTCGTGGTGAATGGCTCGACTCAGTTATGGGTGCTCGAGTTGGTGCAGTTCTTGAATGGTTCAAGTGATTAGCACAAAAATTGACGCCACCTTCATGGGGTAGTGCTACCACCGATGTTTGATGAGTGACCTGAAACAGGTGTTCATGCCGACCGTAATCAATGTTGATGAGGTCCCCACTCCACTAGGAGTTACATCCAAAGAAAGCGATGCTTGGGATGTACTACGAGCCTTCTTTGCTCGCGCTGAAAATACTGAATTTGTTGAGGCTTATGTTGAGGTTTGGGAAATTGACTATGTCGGTGAAGATCCGAATACCGAGTTAGGGAGAATGAGGAGGCGCCCATGCCCAATTTGTGAGCGCTCATCCTTTTGGGAAGAATTAGGTGAAGCAAATTACAAGGGAGAACGGAATGGGGAAAATGGGCGATGTCACCGGCCAGAATGTTCTGCTTGGATTGATGAAAATAATGTTGAAGAAGGCAGATGGGATTGTGGCTGGCCGGCAGCCCAGTGGACTAAGCGAGTAGAGAGTTACAATCTTGGTATTCGTGGTTTAGTTGAGATGCGAGGTGCAGTGACTGCTTCGGGGCGAAAACGTCATTCAACAATGAGTGGAAAACTAATGGAAGACCTTTGAATCACATTGATTCAATGGGAATAAGCCCCAATCCGGAGCATCCTGCTGAAAGTAGGATTCTAGCTGCTTCTGAAAGTGCTAGATTTTGACTATTGACTTCACCTTCTACCAAAACGTGATTATCTCGGTAAAAGCGATTGTACTCTGTTGCTAGAGATAGGAGATAGGAACAGAAAAGATTTGGGCGTTGATTTATGATAGATGCATCTAGCACCTCGCTGAATGTTGCAATCCTCTTTACCAATGTAGAGGCTGAATCTGAGAGACTCCCCCAGTTACCACTTGCCACTTCGTTTGATACAAGTGATTCCACATCATGGCCTTGAGTGGTTAGTTTACGGCTTATTGAACACGCCCTTGCATGGCTATACATGATGA
>JAQXFA010000070.1 GCA_029250565.1 Candidatus Thalassarchaeaceae archaeon | reverse complement strand
CAAATTGCTTACTCTGAAGGTTGGTATAATACACCTAGAGAAATTACTCTAGGGGAATTAGCCAATAAAATTGGTTTAGGCCGAAGTACAGTATCGGAACATCTCATTAAATCAGAGTCAAAAATTATTCAATATTTCCTTGAAGGTGACCCGACATTGTTTGGCGAAGAAATGAATGGGGAATGATGTCACACATCAAATGATTATTTCATATTAACAGAATATTGTAGGGTTAGATATGAGAATTGTAACTTGGAATCTAAACGGCATTCGCGCCGCACATCGAAAGGGTTTGGACGATTTCATATCAAGTATAAATGCTGATATTTGGTTATTCCAAGAAACACGTGCTTTACCAGAACAGATGCCAGATGATTGGCAAGAGCCAGAAGGTCACGATGTGCTGTGGCATCCCGCACAGAAAAAGGGCTACTCAGGTGTGATGACTTGTTCTAGAGTAGGGCTTGAGGAGAAGGGGCGTGGTATTGACACCAATCTTGATCAAACAAGAGACCCAGAAGGTAGGGTTTTACACACTAAGCATGGCGAACTCCATTGCATCAATATCTATTTGCCAAATGGGGGGGCAAGCATTGAGAGACAAAATTACAAAGATCAATGGTTAGAAGATTTATTGATTTGGTCTCAGAAATTTATTGATTCTGATGAACCTACTTTACTCTGCGGTGACCTCAATATTGCACATACTGAGGATGACATTTGGAATCCATCTGGGAACCGCCGTACATCTGGTTTCTTAGAGCATGAACGTCAATGGTTCTCCCGTTTACTTGATGCTGGTTGGCATGACCTTTTGCGGATTCATTTCGGTGTAGTCAAAGGTCCATACACGTGGTGGTCAAATAGGGGGCGTGCAAGAGAATTGGATAGGGGATGGAGAATTGATTACATTCTTGCGAACCAAGCGGCGAAGGACCTTTTCAAATCAGCCGAAGTTATGCGAGAGGGTGGTTTAGTGGTCTCAGACCATGCTCCTCTAATAGTGGATTTAGATATGTGATATTTCACTCACATTGTCAACGGAAGATAGCGCCATCACTTGTTTTCTCCAAAATATTGGATTATTGTCCGGTCGGACAGACTTTAGCATAGTTGCCGCCCCGTAGGGGCGGAAGGGGTGCAAGTAGTGTCAGAAATCACAGTTGATGAATTGAAACAGGAACGCCTCAAGCAGTTACTTCCAACCGGTAGAGGAGTTTGGATACCGATTGACCACGGGGCATCGGATTGGCCCGTGCCAGGACTAAGCGATGTTGGTTCGTTGGTTGGCGCTCTTACATCAAGTCGAGGGCCCGATGCCATTCTTTCACATCGCGGGCCCCTTTCACATCATCAATACGATACTAGAGAAAACTGGCGTGGTGGTTGGGTTCTCCATCTATCAGTATCTACTAGACATGGAGGGGTGAAATCTGATTTCAAAGTATTAGCTGGTGAGCCGAGCAATGTGGTCGTTTCCGCTCTTGAGAGGGGTGCAGTTGGTGTGAGTGTTCAAGTTAATCTTGGTAATGAAAATGAAGGTGAAATGCTTGAGTTTTTAGCATCTGTTTCAGACGAATGTCACTTTTTGGGTGTCCCTCTTTTGGGCATGATTTACCCACGCGGTCCAAACTTGAATGTCTTAGAAGGAGATGAAACGGAGGCTGTTGCTCATGCAGCAAGGATTGGTTGGGAACTGGGCTGTGATGTTGTCAAAGTACCTTGGACAGGCTCAATTGAGTCATTTCAACAAGTTACATCATCAGTCCCAATTCCAGTGTTGGTATCAGGAGGCCCTAAACAAAATGACTTCAAAGCAGTTGTACGAACTGTTAGGGCTGCAATGGCTGCAGGGGCTGGTGGGGTTTGTATGGGCAGACAAATTTTCTCAGATTCTGATCCAGCGGCTAGAGTCGCTGAGATTGTTGAGGTAGTTCATGGGATTCCATGGGATGCTGATGGGCGCTTCAAATTTGATTTAGATGAAGCAGACGACTTAGAAGATTTAGTGGAATCATTTCGTGATAGTCTGGGGAAATTCAGTAATAACTGAGGTGTTTTAATGGAATTATGGCTTTCTTCTAAAAACGGTGTAGGGGAACATCCTGCAGACGCTTTGGTCAGTACAAAGGAAGATTCCTTCCCTAATTGGGCTAGTGATGAAAGCGAAATTAGAAGGTATCAGGTTGATAATGGTGCAGTTACTGATTGTGATGGCCGAACTATTGGTGCTTTCATTCAAATTGAAAACGATGAAGGCCAAGCGGCCGCATTAGAATTCGTTGGTTTGGCCGATTGGTTGCTCATTGACTGCCCTGATTGGAAGATGATTCCACTTGAAAATTTAGTCGCAGCAGCTGACCAAACATCGACGAAACTCGCGGCTACAATATCAAACTCAGACCAGTTACAAGGAGCTACCTTTGCACTACAGAAAGGCGTTGATGCCCTCATCCTTCCTGATGATGAGGGTATTTGGAGAGTTGCTCAACAACTTGCTACTCAGCGATTATCAGATTCAGGAGATGTCAAGGAATCGAGTTCGATATTGATGATGGAATCACCCGAACTTGTAAAATTACAAGTTACAAGTGTAGAAACTGGTGGGGTTGGGGACCGCGTTTGTGTTGATTTAGTGCAAATGCTTGAGATTGGTGAAGGTGTACTAGTTGGTTCTAGCGCCGCTCTTTTGGTTCTAGTACATGGTGAGACATTGTCATCTCAATTTGTGCCCCCTCGTCCTTTCAGAATTAATGCAGGCCCGGTTCACTCGTATATTCTCATGGCTGATGGTTCAACAAAATACCTTTCAGAATTAGTGGCTGGGGATGAAGTGTTGGTAGTTTCCTCAAGTAGTTCAAGAGCGGTGGCTGTTGGGCGCTTGAAAATTGAGCCTAGACCGCTTCTTTTGGTTCGTTTCAACAGCACACAATATGGGGAGGGTCAACTGTTCTTACAACAGGCTGAGACAGTTAGACTTGTGTTAAACCTTGAAAAGACGGCCTCCGTCACGCACCTTGAGGCGGGGATGAATATTCTCGGTGCTACCGCTACAGCGGGACGGCATATTGGCCAAGCAATCAGCGGAGATGTGGAGGAAAAGTGAATGGGTGTCATAGGTCAAGGTGAAGGTCATGGAGGGGTTAGTCTCCTTCACGCTCTTGGCGCAGGCTATGGCTGTTCAATCGGAGTTAATTTGTCAACTAAAGTACGATTGAGAGATGATAAACCCAGTAAAGAAGTTGAAGATCCCAATGGTGTCTTGGACGCGGTTGTTGCTGTTTGGGTTGAGGCTGGTTTAGAGAAACCAGCTGACGAACTTTTTTGGCAAGTACGTAGTACTGTTCCAATGGGTGTAGGATTGAAAAGTTCTGCAGCAATTGCAGTCGCTGCTATCAGATCTTTGATGGATGCCACGAAAATTGAATTGTCAAATGCTGACATTGTTGATTTGGCATCTAGGGCTCAGTTGGATGCAGGTGTGTCCTTAACTGGCAGTGTTGATGATTCGTGGGCCGCTGTTGAACCGGGATGGAAAATCGTAAATCCAAATTTACCAGCGGCTGAAGGCGTGTTGTTAGAAGGCATATTTGTTGAACCTGAAGACTGGAAAATTCTAATAATTCCTCGTGATGAACGTGAATTATTACCGAATCCAGATAGATTTTCTCAGATGGCTCCACAATTTGAGAAAGCAATCGCTGCAATGGAGCAAGGTTCTCTTCTCGTCGCTCTTACTGAAAATGGTAGGGCCTCAGCCAATGCATTAGGGGATGCTCAAGGTCGTAGATTAGCAAATGATTTGTTAGTATGGGGTGCTAGAGGCGCTGGTATATCAGGATCAGGACCTGCGATTGCTGCCGTAATCCCTGTACATAGTGAATTAACTTTGAGGAGAATTGTCCAACTTGCTGAGCAACGCGGATACAAAACAGTCGTAACTGATATCTGGGTTGAATAGTTGAGGAGGTGATATCCTGTCCATGCGTTTGGGTGATACTTTGGCTGTAACTCTGTTTGGTGAAAGCCATGGTTTGGTAGTCGGTGCATTAGTTGAAGGCATACCCCCCGGAATCAAGATTGATGCGGAATCTCTTGCTGATGATTTGTCTAGAAGGAGACCTGGTGGCCATTTAGCCTCCAAACGTCGTGAAGATGATGAATGCCATATTCTCAGTGGCGTCAATGAAGGATTCACTACTGGCTGGCCTATTTTGTTGGTAATTGCCAATAAAGATGCACGGTCTTCGGATTATTCATTTCTGCCAAATCATCCCCGCCCAGGGCATGCTGATCTACCAGAATTAGTTCGCAGCAAAGGACATTCTGACTTGCGTGGCGGTGGCGGAAATAGTGCCCGTCTTACAGCCGGATTGGTTGCTGCTGCTAATCTCTGTAGACCAATTGAAGAAAATTCAGATTGGCAGGTTGAAGCACATGTACATTCTATCGGCGATGTTGTATCAGCAGGGATAGAGACACTTCCATCAGGCATAGGAGAAGAATGGGAAAGAACACGTTGCCGCGACCAAGAAGCAGCAAGAGAAATGGTGGCATTGGTTGAGAAAATGCGGTCAGAACGAGATTCAATAGGAAGTTCAGTAGAATTGAGAATTTCAGGCCTCCCTTTAGGATTTGGTCAACCGTGGTATGATGGGATTGAACCAGCATTAGCAAAAGCCCTGATGGCAATTCCTGCTGCAAGAGCAGTCGAATTTGGTCGTGGCACTAAAGCCAGTCAAATGCGTGGTAGTGAACACAATGACACATGGAGTAATGGTGATGAAGGGCCAAAACCCAAGGAAATACGAGCTGATGGCGCCCTTGGGGGAATGGCCACCGGTGGAGACCTTTTCGTAATGGTTCATTTCAAACCACCAAGTAGTATATCCCAATCACAGAACACGCTCAATCTTGTATCGGGTGAAGAAGAGGAACTCATTGTACTCGGAAGACATGATCCCGTAATCGCTCCACGTGCAGTGGCTGTAGTGGAATCTTCAGCACGTCTTGTTTTGTCAGACCTATCTATTCAAGGAGGTTGGTCTATTGAGTGAAGTGAAAATATTCAAATTCGGTGGCTCTTGTCTAAAAGAGTCTAATGACCTTGAAGCGGTAGTTCAGAGAATAGTAGAATCATCCCAGGAAAAAACTGTAGTTGTTGTTTCAGCATTGCATGGAGTTACAGATCGTATACTTGAGAGATTGGAGCATAATGATAGAGAATCGGTTTCTGCTTTTGTGGCTTCAATTGAAATGATGCATTTAGAAATATCACCTACATTGGTTAATGATGCGTATTACTCGAAATTCCGCGATGCATTAGCAGCACTTTCAGAAGCCCTTTTGGATTACTGCGAAAACTCATCAGAGATATCTAAAATCAGGGCACAAATTGCTGGGGAGCAGATGAGTAGTGTAGCGGTTTCTGCAGCAGTTAGTGCTTGTGGAATTGATAGTAAACCAATCTGGTCCGAGGAATTTGGAATCAAGATTCACAAAGTCAAAGGAGAATCTGTTATTGATATAGATTCAACTATTAAATCGCTCAATATTCCTGATGTATCTGTGTTAGTAGTAACCGGATGGTATGGCATGCTTGATGAGGAACCGACCCTTCTTGCAAGAGGTGGTTCAGACTTGACAGCAACCTCTCTTGCAGCGGTATTGAATGCATCAGAAGTAACCATTTGGAGAGATGTATCGGGAGTACTGGCTCTATCTCCTAGATGGGCAATACCTTCTCGCAATCTACCGTATTTATCATACACTGAGGCTCAAGAGTTAGCATTGTTTAGTGAACCGGTATTACACCCCTTTGCTGTAGAACCACTTAGAAAAGAAGGAATACCCTTGCGGTTGAGACCTTTGCATAACCCGGGCGATTTTGGAAGTTGTATAGGGCCTTCAATAGCAACTGGGGAACCAAGAGTACGTGCTGTTGGCTGTTTACCACATCTTGTTCCTTTGACAATGAGATTGTCAGGAGTGATGTCAGTTGCTAAGGTTGTTGCAGATGCTACGATATTGTTAGATCGTTCCCGTATCCGCGTTTGGTCACTTCGCGCAAGACCAAATGAGGCTCGGTTTTTAGTTTCACAGAGAGTATCATCTCGTGCAATGAGATTACTTTCAGAAAGTCCTGCTTTACCAACACCAAATCAGGGTGACGCAATTTCAATTCTCTGCCTTGTTGGTGAGTCAATAGGAAATAATTTTTCAATTAGTTCTGAGATTGAAGAATTCACCCGCCAATCTGATTTGAAACTGACTTCTTTAGATGAAGGGAAAAGAGACCATGCATTGCATTATACGGTTTCAGATGAACAGACTCAAGAAGCATTGATTTCAATTGCGAAAAACTTTGATCTTCTCATCCCATGAGAATTAATCAGTTATTCTTCTGCGCCGCCTTCACGCATTTTTTGGTAGCGGCCTGGTATGTCGGCAACGAACACGATTGCAACTAACATGAATACAATCATAGTTCCCAAAGCAACCCCATATACACTTTCTAGTTCAACACTTTCTTCTAGCCTTAAAGCAGAAATTTCAGAAAATAACCCCACAAAACCTGATATTACATCTTTGAATAATAATGTGGTAATTGCAACTACTGCGGCAATTATCGGGGTGATTACTAGACTAATGTGATACTTGGTCAAAACTTTCTTGACATTCATCACATATACTTCACCAGTCCGAATACTGGTGTCTAGCATTGAAAAACGAATCACACCATTGGTCAATTCAATGTACATTACTAACAATACAGCGTAAGCGACTAATGCAATCTTTAGCAGTAGTTCATCATCAGATGAAAGACATTCAAAACTTACTTTACTTGCTGCAAACCGGAATGACACGATAATGAACAATACGTATGAGATGAGCAGGAATCTTGAATCTCTCGAAATAATCCCCCAGAATCCACATCCAATCGCACCTAGTACTAGTAGCAAATGAATTGCCAAACCAAGCACTTCAACTCCAATGGTTTCTCCAAACCAAAACCATGCTGTTCCTGATACTGGTGTGACTATGTAAGTGAGAACACCCAGCATTATCATTACTGCACCAGATGCCATTTGCAAGGTTTGAACCATTTTGTCAGCTGGAAGGAATTTCATTTTTGGAACTAGAGGTCCACCAAATAGGCTTTCAACGAAGGATGGGATATGAACCTCAGGGATTGCGTCCTTAGGGATTTCAGCAGATGCACCTGTCATCTTTGCTGCTAGTGCTTTTCTACTTGGTGCAGATGAGCGTACCACCTTTCCATCATACAAGTGGCTTGTATCACTACTAACTCCTTTCTGTACCATTCAAACCACCTAGAATCCCCTTGCTCCTGCTAGAGCGGTAGAGAGCAGCATATCGGGCTCCCAGTCCATAACGAAAGCACCGAGGCCACGTAACTCGCTGATGAGAATATCACGCTCAGTCTTGAGAACTTCGTAACCGGTTCTATCAAGGCGTCGGGCATCGAATTCAAACTCAAGGCTTGAAGGTGTGAGAATTGTTGTATCGAAATCACGAGCTCGAAGGTCACGTACGGCATTGACAATTGTGCTATCATCTTCTAAACATGATAGAATGATGATTGGACTTCCTTTGTTAATATGAGGGAGAATACGGTTAGTTACCACTTGCAATGGTGTGGAACCTCTTGCCATAGCACCTGCTAATTTTGTTAGAATAACATACAGTTGCTTCTTTCCTGTGTCGCGGTCAACGCTGACAATTTCATCAGCGTATGAAACTAGACCGACAGAATCTCTTCTTGATAGGAAGAAGGATGCCAATGAAGCGGCAGCACGAGTCCCGTAGACCAAGGAGTTCCTACTAACTGGTCCGGTTTCAGCGACAGCTCGACTATCTAGAATCAGAATGATATCGCTCACTGCATCACGTTCACGCTCGTTCACCATCAATTTCCCTGTTCTACCATAAGCAGCCCAGTTGATCGATTTCATAGGGTCGCCAGCAATGTATTCACGCAGGTTGTAGAATTCAGAACCAGGTCCTGGCTGGCGAATGTTAACTGCGCCAGTGAAAATCTTTGGCACTTTACTCTTGACAAATGCGTCCTTTAGATCCTCGGTCTTAGGGAATACAAGGAAGTCATCATAGACGTGCAATTCCTTTTCTTTGTGGAATAGTCCGAACGAATCTTGAATACGAATACAAACAGGTCCTATAGTATAGAATCCACGGAGT
>JAQXFA010000069.1 GCA_029250565.1 Candidatus Thalassarchaeaceae archaeon | reverse complement strand
ACTAGTGCTGACTTTTGATAATTCTATATGGTATGCAGTTGAGACGATTACTACGGTTGGATATGGGGAATTTTACCCACATTCCGTAGGGGCAAGGGTGGTTGCTACATTCTTACTCTTTGTTGGGATTGGAATGTTTGGTACGTTAGCTGCTACGTTATCTCAACTATTCTTTTCCAATCAGATGTGGAGAAACAAACAACGTGAAGATTTTATTGCCAAACTTCACCTCCTTACAGATCTTCATGACAAAGGAGACCTATCGGATTCACAATTTGTGAGTGCCAAAAAAAGGCTTGCAGAAGTACGTGAAGATGATGAAAAGGAGTTGTCGGAATTAGATGCTTCTACCGGCATGATTGCGAGAAAAAAATCAATCGACATTTCCGAGCGAAAAGAGCGCTTGGATGAAGCAAAACAATTCTTCAGTGAGATTGCTGAGAACGGTGATTCAAAAGACAAGAAATGATTATTGAAAGTGCTAATCAAGTTAAGCATTTTTAATTGTTCTAATAAGTAACAAACAAGTCGCCGTTGTCATGCACATTAGTGGCAAGATAATGATACCTTTAGGGATTGCAATGATTATTTTTGGCGGGGTCATGATGTATGGAGGTACCTCTAGAGGTGTTTCAAATTTTGATGAGTTTACAATTTATGAGGGGAATGGAACTGCTGATGTTGAGTTAAGTGGTTTTTCCGAAGGTGGTTACCTCATTGTTGCAATGGAAGGAGAATACGCTGATAGCACTTCATCAGCTCCAGAAGGTTCAAGTTCTGAACTTACGGAAGAATATTGTGAATTAGTTAGTAACTTCACATTGAAAGACTCTGAAGATTCTGAAAGAGTTTACTTCGAGCCCACTTGCAAAAATTATGATGATACTACAGAAGACGGGGTAATACATATTGGATATATTTGTAAAGATGGATGTCCTGATGGGACATACACTTTTTACACTAACAACACCGATGTACAAATTTACGATGTCGATGCTTTGATATCAGGAATTGAATTATTAGCCCTTGCTTGGATTGGAGGGCCATCATGCTGCGGTTGCGGTGGATTTATTGCATTTATTGGCCTGATTTTAGGGTTTACTTTGAAAACACCTGAGCAAAAAATGGCTCTAGCACAGGGGCACCAAACTCCCGGTGTAATGCCACAACAAGAAGGAACTATGCATTCAGTAGGTAATCATCCAGGTAATATCTGAGTTGGTTTCTGTATTCTTTATTGATGATATAACGGCTTAGGGCGTTCTTGATATGTAGGTGATGTGTGGACTTGTCATGGCGGATGTTGGTGAGTTCATCCAAGTAGGGATTCTCACTTCATCAGATCGTGCTAGTAGTGGTGAGTATGAGGACCTAAGTGGTCCAGCAATTCGTGGCTTCTTTGAAGAGGCTTTAATTTCTGAATGGGATGCAATTTCTGTTGTTGTTGAAGATGAGCAAGCGGCTATTGAGTCTGCCCTCATTGATTTGATAGATGTGCAGGGGTGCAATCTTGTTGTCACTACAGGTGGCACTGGACCAGCACAAAGAGATGTGACACCAGAAGCGACTGAAGCGGTGTGCAGTAGGATGTTGCCGGGTTTTGGTGAACAAATGCGGGCAATTTCACTCAGATATGTGCCAACAGCGATTCTTTCGCGCCAAAGTGCTGGAATCCGCGGTCAAGCATTAATCATCAATTTACCAGGGGCGCCAAAGGCAATCCGTGAAACTATTGACGAAATATTTGCAGCTGTTCCTTACTGTATTGATTTGATTGGCGGCCCTTACATTGAGACTGACTCTGCAGTAGTGGAATCATTCAGGCCAAAACACGCCCGCCGCTAGAATACAGCGATTCCGCTACAAACGCGCTTAAGAGAGAGGGGTAGGTCGGCGGGCCATGGCGAAATTGAAGAAGACCGAACTTGAAATCTCAAGAGACAATGATGAGATGCGAGAAATCTCAGTTACACTGGATTTCACACCGAATGCATTGGCATCGGTTCTTTACAAGCAAGGTGATACTGTTGTGCTAGCCTGCTGTACGAAGCAGAACTCGCTACCACGCTGGTTTCCTAGAGATGCTGATCGTGGTTGGATTCACTCCGAATACTCACTGTTACCTGGTTCAACTGACTCACGTTTTCAGAGAGAGAGAAGAGGTGCAAAGGGTCGCACTTACGAGATAGAGAGACTCATTGCTCGCTCACTTCGTGGGGCAATTGACTTAGAGGCGCTTGGCCCAGTTGCCCTTACTGTGGACTGTGATGTACTAAATGCAGATGGGGGGACTCGTTGTGCTTCAATTACTGCCGCAAATATTGCTCTGAGGTTAGGGATTCGTAGATTAATTGCTAGTGGTGATTCATTACCTAAGGATTTGCGTCCAACTTATGAGGACAAAAAATCTGGTTGGGAAGCACCTAAACTTGATTCAGATGCTCGTGATGCACACGAGCGTTCGATTCTTGCTAATGATATTGCAGCAGTTAGTGTTGGTCTTGTTGATGGTGAGACTTACCTTGATTTGGATTATATTCTTGATAGTAATGCAGATGTTGATATGAATGTTGTAATGACTAGTGACGGACGTTTCATTGAAGTCCAATCTACAGGCGAGGAATCAACATATTCTCGTGAAGAATTGAATGCACTTGTCGACTTGGCTGAAATTGGGATGAAGCAGATTCACGAGATTCAAGCCAAAGTCCTTGATGGCATTGAGTGATTTCACTCGGCCAAAAGACTTGAAGAGAGAAGCGCAGTCGCCGAGGTACAAGCGATAGTAACTCAGCTGGGAGAGTGCCAGACTGAAGATCTGGAAGCCGCCGGTTCAAGTCCGGCCTATCGCACTTTTTTCCTTAGCAATGACTTCGATTTTACAGAAAAACTAGGGTGCTAGTTATTCGTATTCATCTGGGCTATTTGTCAAAAATTATGTAGAAATTTCAGTTTCGTCAAGCGTTGACCCATCTTCATCATCAATATCTTGTTCCGCAACTTCTTCATCATGTGTGATTTGCGATTCTTTCCCATTTCCTTCCTTTTCAAGAATCTCTTGAATCTTTTTTTCTCTGACAAATACGATGTTTGCAATCGGGTCTCCTGGGCGGACCAAAGGTGTAGTGGCAAGACCCACAACATAGCCATTGACTGGGCTGAGTACATCATCAACACGAGCGCCGAACGGGTCTGTGACATAGGCAATAGTTTCCCCTTCCTTAACTGTTGAACCTCCCACTACTAGGGTGTGCAAGATACCGCCAACGGGAGCGCGTACCCAGCGGAATTTACGTACTATGATTCTCCAATTCGGCTTAACGATGTCACGTTTTAGCATGTCAAGATGAGACAGGACATTGAGAATTCCTAAGACCCCGTTTTCCAAAGCATCGGGCTCAAACCGGTGAGATGTACCACTTTCCAGCAGGATTGTAGGGATTCCAGCCTTGGTGGCTTCACGACGGATGCTACCTTTAGGGCCCTTTGAATTCATGATGACTTTGGTTCCGAAGGCACGAGCAATTTTTTTGCATTTCGCATTATCTAAGTCGGCTCTGATTTGTGGGACATTCATACGTGTGATTGGTGCTGTATGCAAGTCAATCAGATAGTCAGATTGTTTGACTACCTTGGTGAAAAGTGCATGGGCAAGGCGGCGAGATTGGTTTCCTGATTCTGAGCCCGGGAATAGGCGATTTAGGTCACGGCCATCGGGTGTTGTGCGCGCCCCCATCATCATTCCTTCAACATTAACAACTGGGACAAGAATCAACGTACCTGATAATTGAGTTGGATCAATGTGGTCATCTCGTGTACCGGGGATGTGATCGTCACCATACACTAGGTGATGGATAATTCCAGTGCCGTTTAATTCGTCACCATGGATTGCAGCAGTTACTGCAATTGTAGGTCCTTTTTCAGCCCCATGAAGAATTTGTACAGGAATATTTGCACTTTGACCCATAGGGTCTTTTCCAACAGATAAGGCGGTCTCCAAACGGCTACCAGGGGCTACTTTTTGTCCGTTAAAAACGAATTCGCCCCATTCACTCATTGACTTGAGGCAACCGGTGTCTGCTTCTAAGTCCATGCACTAACATTACCTAATTTACAAGCAATCTATTATGAACCGTCGGGTCTCGGTGGTGACTCCCGGAGGTGATGGAGTGCAGAGTCTTACCCAACCCGCACGCCAGACTGTTGCCTCGGATGCATACACACGGAGACGTGCGCGTTCGGAGTTGTCTGAAGCGGTTGGGTTACTCAAGCACTTTTGAGTTTCCAATTGCAAGAGGAATTGCGTATGACAGCAGATGAAATAGATGATTATGTAAAGAGAGTACTGGAACAGGCAAAGGATGCCGACCCAGAAAAAGTGCGAGAAGAATTTGAGAAATATCTCAAAGATTTTTTACTTCCACCCAAGGATTCTTTCCGCTCTGTTCTGAGACGCTTTGAAGTTAGTGAAGAGAAGGTACAAAGCGCGGCTAGAACAGCTTACAAAGAGACGAAAAAGGTCGACCGGTTTGCTGAATTGGGTAGCGAAGATAGTAATGTTACCATTGATGTCAAAGTAGTTACTTATGTATCTAGAATACAAACTGTTCGTGGTGAAGAAAAACAGATTGCATTCGGCTGGATTGAAGACGCTCCTTATGGAGATTCAGGACAATCTGAGCGTTGGGATTTCAAAGATTGGGGCGAGCATGCCGAAAACATGGCCCCTGGTTCAGTAGTTCGCATGGAAGGCGTTAGTGTAAATGAATGGAAAGGAAAGAAATCAATCAACATCAATCGTAGTAGCAGAATAGTTGTTCTTGAAGAGGGCGGGCCTGCGGTCTCGTTAGCAACAAGTGATCCAATAACCATTGAAGAGGCAGGTAAAAGAGATGGTTTTGTTACCGTAGTTGGTCGTTTAATGGCAGTTAATGCACAGACCATCAGTAAGAAAGATGGCAGTGGAGATTTGGATATAATCAAAGGAAAAGTGGCTGATGCTTCAGGTGCAATTGGTTTTGTCAGTTGGTCAGAATTTGACCATGAAGTAGGCACTCTAATTCGTATTGAAGGAGCTTCTATCAGGCGATTCCGTGATACTCCTGAGTTGAATATTGGTGACCGAACAAAAGTTGAGGTGTTCCATGATAGTAACTTCGCTGACACGAATGAACTGGAAGGCGCTTCAAGATTAGATATCTCAAAACTTACAGATGGTTCACGGGATGTTTCAGTAGTTGCCCAAGTGATTGAATGGAAAGAAAGAAACTTCACTAATTCAGATGGTGAAGAGAAGACACTTTGGGGCGGGGAAATCATTGATCCAACTGGTAGATGTCGAATGACAGCTTGGGATAAATTACCAATAGATGCCGAAAAATTACCGGTGTTTGTTTCTGTTAGTGGGGTGAGGGTCAGGTCGTGGCAAGGAACACCTGACATCACCATTGACCAAGCAGATCAAGTAGAGATATTGGGAAGCCCACCTTGGGATGCAATAGATGCTTCTGATCACTGGGTGAAGCACGAGTTAGGGACTCTTGTAAACGGAGGCTCGGTTAATGGAGTTGAAACGGAAGGTTGCATCGTATCTGTAAGGTCAGATAGTGGAATTATTCACCGTTGTCCTGAATGTCGCCGAGTCCTTAGAGATCATGCTTGTAATGACCACGGGGCTGTTGAAGGTGTCAAAGATATGCGTCTAAGGATGGTGATCGATGATGGTGCTCAGAGTGCTTCGATACTCTTGAATGGGGTATCAACTGAAGCATATCTTGGTAAAGACATTGACCAAGTAACTTCTCAAATAGATGATTTTGGTGCAGAGACCTTCGTAGAAGGCTTGCGTGCAGACCTTCTTGGTAAGTCTGTGACAGCACGAGGCCGTTGCTTAGTTGACGAGCAAGGGGCGATGTTCCTTGCCGAGGAATTAGAGGTGTCAAGTACTGCTCCTGCAGATCAATCTAAAGCAGTTAGAGCAAAATGGGGGGTGGCAGTTTGAGTCGCTTCACACGTCAACCAGCAATTCGATTATTTGCTAGAGAATACTTTGAATCAGATCTCATAGAACAAGGTTCTGGAGAATATGACCCCACTTTTGTGATTACTAAATTGGGTGCTAAAGTGAACCGAATGATGGTGGCTGGATTACTTGAGCGCATGGAACGTAGAGATGGTGATAGTGGGGCAAATTACCGCGGCTCAATTAGAGACCCAACTGGCCTTCACATGTTCAACGTAGGTTCGTTCCAACCAGAAATTCATGCTCAAGTAGAGGAATTAGTTGCAAAATTTGACCAGAATGAAGAACCAATTTTACTTCTCGCAATAGGTAAGGCCAGCCCTTACCAAACCGATGACGGTGGTGTTTTCACCGGAATGAGATTAGAGGAATTTACCACGATTAATGGAGAAGGGTATGCTAATTGGCTAGTTGAAACTGCAGATGCAACCCTTCGTCGCATTGATTTCTTCCAAAAGAGCCATGATTTGGAACCATCCGCTGATGTATATCGCAAAGTAGGAATTGCGGATGACCTTATTTCGGGATTAATTACAGGTAGAGGGCATTATTCTAACATTGATCCAGATGTATACATGGTTGGTGTATTGAGGGCTCTTGATTATTCAGAAGGCAATCTTTCTACAATTTCTCTACAAGCAGAGTCCTCAAAGGATGAATCAAATGATGAATCGGAAACCTCTACTGAACAGGTTAAAGAATGGATTTCAGAATACTTGTTAGCCAATAATCCAGGCGATGGGGTACATTACGACGCAGTCATGAATGATTTGGCATCAAAAGGGATATCGAGAAGTGTTGGAGAAGCAACAGTTGACCTACTAATGGAGGATGGCTTGGTTTTTGAGCATTCATTCGGATTCATTGGCCACATTGACTCAAATTGAGGTAGTTACGCGCTACCTTCAATTAGAGTCCGGCTCGTGTCCCACTTGAGGGAACTCAGATGTCAGGTGGTATTTCTTGTTTCATTCGCTCTTTAGAAGGTGATTGGTTGCAATTAGATGGTTGCGCCGTGGGGATTGAAATTAGGCGTAGATTCCAACGTGAAATCGCTCGCGATGGCGAAGGCGATGATTTAATCGACCAAGGTTCTGAGAGTATGGAATTTTCATTGACTGGTAGAATAGACCTCCCAACTTATCTAAAGGCCCAAACAATATTTCGCTCTGGAACCTGCTGGTTCATTGATCCATTCGAAGAACAGGAAATCAAAGTCTGCTTTGCTCGTGTTCGCTACAATAGTGGCAGTAATGAATTTGAGTTTTTACTACCGATTCAATTCAGTCTAAATTAATTCACCTTATCGCCTAACTTATTATTAGCCAAAAAAAAACGCAGGGGCCAGCCTGCGTTTTTTTGTTTTTTTAAATTCAAACTGCTGGATTTATTAAAGCCAATATATGTAATGAATGTATTTAAGAATAACTCAACTTGCGACTAGCGCTTATTAACTATGAAGAATATAAGCGAGTAGATGCTGCTCTACCCATTCAATATTGGGAACGCCAGCTACCAACTCATCCACCGCTACTGACATCGATTCCGCACGACCACGAGGCCTACCAGTACAAAGGCTAAGTTCATCATCAGCAATCTCATGCAAGCTTGGGGTGCCGCTAATAACAACTGCATAATAGGGCAAATG
>JAQXFA010000068.1 GCA_029250565.1 Candidatus Thalassarchaeaceae archaeon | reverse complement strand
ACTGCTTATTGATGATATTCAGTTGGTTAGTAATGATAGAGAAGAAGATCTCGGTGTTATCATTGACAGTTGTCTTAATTTTGGAGTCCAAGTGGTAATAACTTCTAGTGAAAACTGTAATTATTCAGGATTACTAGGTGGTGTACTAAGGTCATCCGTTGAAGTCAATATGGGAACTCCTGATGCCATGACATTGGTTCTTTTTATGAGGAACCTAGCCTTGATTAGGGGTCTTTCTTTATCAGACGAACAATTACGAGCAATTGCAGTTGCGTCGAATAGTGATTGGAGTTCTGCAACATCTGGTTTTGAGGCGGTAGCACTAGCAATTGAGGCTGGGGCAGAGCCTTTTGGAGTCGATGATATTGAAACAATACTTTCAGGTGAAGAATTGGTCATGCGAGGTGATGATGGTCTAATCGCTTGGGATACTGAGAGGACAGGGCAACGTATTGTCCGCGAGGTGCTTGACCATGTATTGCCCAAGGAGCAACAACCAAATGTCGATATTATCAGTGAGTTGGAATCTGTTGTTGATGATTATCAGCCACCTGAGTTAATGCCCGATACTAGTAGAGACGCGGTTGATTCACTAATTGAGAGGCATCTTGGACGTGAGAAAGGTGCACTTGAGGATGCACGTGATAGAATAGAATCGTCAGGCCTTCCCACAACATTAGAAGAACCAAGAGGAGAGGTTCCTAATATTGATTTGATGAGTGAAGGTTTCCTTGATCGGCTAGAATCTAGGCTTCGTAGACATCAAGATGAATTATTTTCTTTACACGAAGAGATGGAAGATATTTCCAGTAAAATCGAGGATGCTGAACCAAAGGAATTGGTTGAAATGGCTGATAAAATGCTTGAAATTGAACGTAAACTATCACGAATTTCAAGATTAGGTGCAGGCGAATCTCTCAAGAAGAGAACTAAGCCAGAACGACCCTACGAAGCGTCTGGTATAGAGGAATATATTCCACAAACTGAATGGGATATTGATGAAGAATCAATATCTGCAGATGATTTGTTGGAACCCACAACCTCTCTGCGGCCGTTGGTAATTCTCAGAACTGCTGACCCAGAAGAAATGAGCCATTAACTCAACTTGGAAGAAAGATGAGTTAACAAAGTGATTTCAAATGAACCTGAACCCCTTTTCTGCAATACGGTCGGCTTCTAAATTCAACTTGATTGAATCACCATGAATTTCTATTGCATCAACATGGTCAATTCCTGGGCACAGTTCTTTGGTTTTCTCCCAAGCCCTACCTGAAACTAGATTTTCTCGCCAAAATGGAAAGGCCGAACATTGGGCGGGCTTTACTTCATAAATACTACAAGTTTTCTCACCTGTTAAGTAAATACAACGCCCATCTTCTGGTTTTGATTCTAGTACAAATCTCCCATCAAAACTAGTCCGGCAATTCTCTGATAACCATTGTTTCAAACTAACTTTAAGGTGTTTAGCAATTCTTTCAGCATCTTCACGAGAGAGGTATACAATACCTCCTGGTTCATCACAACAGCGTCCACAGTCCGGGACACAAATGAAGTTGACACCACTTTCCCACCAAGGAGCCTCCCGGCTGCCAAATCTTCGCTTCCACCCAGACATCTTCTCAGTTGCAGGGGCGGCTATGTGGCTGTAATTGTTATGTGTGATGAAGAAGAATAAAATTTATTTTTCTTAGTATTCAGTTGACGTATTTGGTGAATCTTATTGCGTTGCACTTATACCAACGACTAGAGTGAGGTGAATTCCCGGAGGAGGTGATTGCCAAATGACTGACAATGAGGATGAACCAACATTGTTTGAAGTTAAGGATAAACACTTGGATACAGGATTACGTGGGATTCCTGTTGGTACTTGCCGAACTTCATTCGTTGACTCAATAAAAGGAGTTCACTATGTTGGTTATCCAATTACTGATCTGGCAGAAATGGATCCAGAAGATATTATCTTCCTACTTTTTGAAAAGCGATTACCAAATCGCCATGAATCTCAAGAATTCCGCAAAGATTTGGCGGCACGAGCAGAGGAGATGCCTGCTGGCGCACTTAGAGTGCTGGAATCTCTGACCCCAGGTAGTGGTCATCCAATGGATTGGTTATCACTTGGAATTCAGGCATTGGGGATTGCTGATACAACCGGTGATGTTCGAGAAGATGGTCTCAATCTAATTGCTAGAATGCCAGAGTTGATGGCAACAATATTCCTATTACGCGGCGGTCACGGATTACCTGAATCAGGTAGTGAACCAGAAAAGGGAATGGTTGAGAATTTCGTCCATTTATTGGGTGTCTCAGGTAAAGATTCAGAGGACATGATTCGCGTACTGCGTACCTTCCTAGTGCTACACATGGACCATGGTGGTGGAAATCTATCCACTTTTTCAGGAAAGTGTGTCGCTAGTGGTAAGGCTAGTCTCTATGCATCAATGTCAAGTGCAATGAACGCTCTTTCAGGTCCTTTGCACGGAAGAGCTAATCAGTCATGTCTTGAGTTTATCCAGAGAATTGGGTCCAGTGATCCAGATAAGGTGGAAAAGTTCGTTCGAAGTGAATTGGCAGCAAAGCGTCCTGTCTATGGTTTTGGCCATGCGGTGCTTAGGGCAGAAGATCCTAGAGCCGCTGCTCAAATAGCATTAGGTTCAGAGGTTTGTCCCGATGATGATAATTTCAAAACCGTGAAGGTGTTGAGGGAAATCGCACCAAAAGTGCTTGGTGAAAATCCAAAGATAAGCAATCCTTTTGCAAATGTTGATGTTGCTTCAGGAACACTATTGCATGCGGTAGGATTCCATAAACCAGAGTATTTCACAACATTCTTTGGTTGGGCTAGAATTGCCGGAATTAGTGCACAAATTATTGATGAGCGCAAGGCAAGAGGTGGGCGTGGAGTACCTATTTACCGACCTAAATATATTGGTCGTGACCAACCGGTTCAGCGGCTTGAGTAAGTTCAACCAAATATTCACTTAAATTTGGTTTTTCCAGCGCCACGGTGACCAATTATTCGTGGTACTTCCCAAGGGATTTGATTTCCATCACTTGAATCTACCAATTCATCGATACTGCGCCTCCATTGCCAGCGTGTTCTTTGGGCAGAAAGGAATTCTTTTCGGCTATTATTTGTCATTTCATGCCATGGAATATGTTGTCCGTCAAAAAGCGGTTCACTAGCTGGCCTAGTTAACCTAGGTGAGCCATCAGGAAGATGAGTGATTTCAGGAGATGCATCGTCAGTCAGAGCAGTGAGCCCTGCATCAAGAACCGCCTTTTCATTAGCAACTCTAACAGGCCAAACAAAGGCAGGGAATCCCTTTCTTGCTTTGGTTAATTTTTCTAATCCTTTACCTGTTAGGGCAACACTAGTACCAAGTGTTAGATGGCGATTCATTCCATGAAGATAATCTATGGTGCATGGAATCATTGGAGCCCCCCATTTCTGGTGTTTACGCATTAATCTAGGTAATGAATGGGCGATGAAAGATGGTGCCGCAATTGCTCGTTGTAAATTACCAGAACCCCATTCTCTCAATATAGGCATTAGGCGGGCTTTGGGATATTGCCAGCCCGCTGTTTTAACAGCAGGTAGGAATTTTTTGTCGAAGGAATACAGAACAGTAGTTCCTTCAGGAAGTTCAAATTCAGAAATCGCATCATCAACCATCTTAATCATAGATGAAATGTATTCAATTCGTTTTGAACCACCTCTCCAACC
>JAQXFA010000067.1 GCA_029250565.1 Candidatus Thalassarchaeaceae archaeon | reverse complement strand
ATCAGTTTCAGGTATATTCATTGATGAGATTTTGACTAATAAGGAAACCAAATTATCAACATGAATCAAATCTTTGGTTGCTAAACCATCACCCATTATACTTAACACACCTTTTTCATGAAATTGTTTTGCAAAAACACCAACAACCCCACGGGGTAAACCATCTTGTCCAACTCCTTGAACACTTGAACAACGCAAGGTCGTAACCCGATGTTTTGATGATGTAAAAATATCTTCCATCTCAACTTTTCCTTGCCCATAATCATCAATCGGATTCAATATGGATTTACTAGTAAAAACAGGCAACCCATTTGGATAAACTCTAATTGAAGATAGTGCAATAATGTGGGCTGTTTGCATGGATTCAGTAATCCCAACCAATCGTTCAGCAAGTTTTCTTGCATCCCTTTTAATTCCCCCACTATTGTCATCATAATTACTTGGTGTCGGATTTGCTAAATGGATAATAGTATTGCACTTATTTCCATCAATCATTACTCGTACTTCTTCATTTGTTGAATTTCTTAAGTCAATTTCAAACCCAAAATCACCAAGCGCATTCATCAGATGAGAACCGATGAATCCGGTTGCCCCGGTAACGCCAATCATAATCTCACATCAATCAAGGCCAAGAGTAACAACACACTCTTCAATATGTTGTGCTAACTCATCATTAGAAAATACTAATCCACTACTTGAATTATAATCTTGGAGTTCTATTTTTGATAAACCTGCATCTGGTTTCCAGTTTCCGACTGGTGGGGCGATAATATAGTGTGAATCAGATTCCCACAACCTCCCTATTTCATCACTAGTTACTAGATCTTCATGCAACTTCTCAGCACGAATAAGTCCTCTAACATCAACATCAAAACCCGCAGCTGCAAACGACATCCCTCTCATGACCTCTACAAGTTGTTTAAGGCTGAATGATTTCATCTTTAATACGAATATTTCTCCACCAGAACAGATGTCAACAGCATCAAGAACTAATGTAGCCGCATCTGGTATTGGCATAGCAAAGCGAGTAATCCTTTCATCAGAAATCCAAATTTCTCCTCTTTCCCGGATTCCCTTAATCATTGCAGGAATAACTGACCCCCTACTTCCAAGAACATTACCAAAGCGCACGCAAGCGCAGTTAGTGTCTCCTGTTAAATTACCATCAATAGTCAATTTTTCTGCAACATATTTGGTTGCCCCCATTGTTGATGTGGGTGCAACAGCCTTGTCAGTTGAAATTGTCATCATCACATCAACGCCATTTTCTTTAGCCATATCAACAACATTTTGAGTTCCCAAAATATTAGTTTTCACCGCTTCTGTTGGATTTTGTTCACAAATGAGTACATGCTTTAGCGCAGCGGCATGAATAACAATGTCAATCCCACCAACAAAAGCTCTGGCTAAAGCCTCCCTATCTCGAACATTTCCAATGATGAAAGTGATGTTATCATGCTTTGCTAATTCTTGCTGGAAATAGAAGTGTTTAGAGTCATCACGTGAGAAAATCACCACATGAGATGGGTTGCGTTGCAACAATTGTCGAACTATTTCAGAGCCTATTGACCCCGTGCCACCAGTCACCAAGACTCGACTACCCTCTATACGCACCTAACCGCCCTCTAAATCATTGAGTTTGGATATTAGTTATGGAGATAACCCACCGATAAACCCTTGGCGACGCCTTCATGACCCTTGGGCGTGCCGATGCGAACGAGGGAGAGCCATGAGTGACGCCGCTGAATTGCAACGATTGGCCCGCCTCGTAGAGATGTATAGGCAACAATTAACCGCTTTAGGCGAACAAATTGAACGGCTAAGTCAAGCCTCTGTTGAACACCAAGAAGTGATACAAGCCCTTGAATCCATTGACGACGAATCATCGCCAAAAATCATGATCCCATTAGGTTCGGGGACACAGTTACTAGTTGACCAACCAAATAATCCAGGTGTGGTTGTTGATATCGGAAGCGGGATACAAGCAGAAAAAAGTGTATCAGAAGCAATTGAAATTTTAAAGAAAAGAGTATCTGATATTGAAGAATTAATATCGACATTGCAGACAGAATTCAATGATACGGAATTGAAAGTAAAGGATTTAGCAGCGAAATTCACAAATGATGCAGAGGTATTACAGGCTGCAGAAAAGGAACAACCACTCGAAGAAGAAGTGGAGGAACCAACACCTTCCAAACCAAGTCCAAAGCGCCGAAGGCGAAGCGCATCGGGTGAATTGACATTAGACGATTGAAGTGATTTGATGGGATTCTTTGATAGATTTCGCAAACGCGTGAAAGAGGTTGCAGATGACACAGACATCGATTCATTAACTGTTGATGAAGAATCCGAAGAAGCACAGGAAGCAATTGCAAAGCGTCAACAAATCAAAGAAGAGCAAGAGGCACAATCAGAAGCCCCCCAGGTCGAAGCAACGACTTCAACAGACGATGATTGGGAAGATATTGAAGAAATTGAAGCAATATCTGAACCCCTAGAAGAAGAAGATGAGTGGGATGATTGGGATGATGAACCTATACCTGAACAGATATCCCCATCACTTGATAAAAAACAACGAAAACGCCTCGAAAAAGAAGCAAAAGAAGCGATTAAAGAACGTCAACGCCTCAAAAAACAAGGGTATGATATTGAACAAGAAGTCCGCCCCGACGGCTCAAAAATAGACTTGCAAATAATGCGTTCTACAACAGGTAGAAAATTGGTTGAGGTGAAGAGTGCACCACGCGGATCCTCTGGTCCAACAACAGTTGAAACTGAAACTGGAAAAAACATTGAAATTGACCTTGGTGGCGGTGTTGTAGAAAGTGGTGGTAAAATCATCAAAGGCGGGGCGGCACTTGACGCCATGCTCGAAGAATTAGAACTCGTGATGTTAGAAGCAGATATGGGCCGAGCCTCCATTGAAGAGGTGATAACAGCTCTTCGCAATGAGTTAGTTGGTAATCGTTTGCGTAAAGGAGCAGACCTTTCTAAAGTCGTAGAAGCGTCCCTAAAAAGAGCACTTCGCACACTTTTATCTACAGGCTATTGGGACTTTGATGCAACAGTTGACTCCTTACTGGAATCAGGTGATTTACCAGTTGTAATTATGATGGTTGGAGTAAATGGAACGGGTAAAACAACCACCACTGCAAAAATTGCTCACCGCTTAAAAAATAAAGACAGAAAAGTGGTGTTAGCGGCATCTGATACTTTCAGGGCCGGGGCAATCGATCAGTTGGAAACACATGCTAAGCGCCTTAACATTCGATGTGTCAGTAGTCAGCGTGGTGGGGATGCAGCAGCAATTGCCCGCGATGCTATTGAGCATGCCAAAGCCAGAAAAATGGATGTTGTCATAGTTGATACCGCTGGAAGAATGCAAAACAAATCCAATTTAATGGAGGAATTACGCAAAGTTCACCGCGTAACAAAACCACACCTTGTGTTGTTTGTAGGTGATGCTTTGGCTGGTAATGACGCTGTTGAACAAGCCAAAGAGTTCCAAAGAATGCTCAAGTTTGATGGAGCGGTATTGTGTAAATTAGATACTGATGCAAAGGGTGGTGCCGCCCTTTCAATCGCTCATGCCACAGATAAGCCAATTGTTTTAGCTGGCATTGGTCAAGAATATGATGATTTGAAACAATTTGACCCTGATTGGTTGATTGAAGAAGTTTTTACATAAGTGCACATTAGTATATTTTGAAGGTGATTAATAATGACTGAAGAATTTTTACAAAGCGAGGAAAGCCAACAATTCTTTGGATTAATCCAAATGTTACAACGCTCAGCCTTAGTCGCTCTTGGTAAAATGCCAGACCACGAAGGAAACCATTCAGTAAACGTAGCAGAAGCAAAGGCGGCTATCGATCTAATCGCAGTCATTCAGAAGCGAACCGAAGGAAATATTGACGAAATGGAAACCAATTTACTGAGAGGAATAGTCACTGAAATGCGTATGTTATTTGTTCAGGCCCCTAAGGATATTTCTACCAAAGAAGCTGAAGAAAAGGATGCTGAAGAATTGAAAAAGACATTCATAGAACCATCAGAAGCGCCTGTAGAAGTACTCACAGATGAAGACAAATCAGAAGAGGAATGAACCGTTCCTTTGATGTGTACAGCAATTGTGGCCTGTAATGGAGGGGAGTCAATGGTCCGAGTCACCGAAGTCACTGATGAAGAAGCCCCCCTTGCTTTGCTAGTTGATAATAATGAGATGGCACTGTATCGAATGAATGAGATATTTCGTCAGAGAGATTATCGTGTAATTGAATGCCAAAATGGGGATAAAGCAGTTGATATTTTCATCACAGAGAAACCAGATTTAGTAGTCATCTCATTA
>JAQXFA010000066.1 GCA_029250565.1 Candidatus Thalassarchaeaceae archaeon | reverse complement strand
CAATTTGTTATTCACCTCCCCCTATAATTGGACAAACATATCTTGGTTGCACTAGTCAAGGAGCATATGATGATGGAACTGGCAGTGGTTCACTCCTTGAATTAGCACGTGCATTCAGTGAATGGAATGGTACACCTACTCACACTTGGAAGTTAGGTTGGTGGGACTACGAAGAGTGGCAAGGATCAGACTCTAGCGAGGGTGGTGGCAAAGGAAGCCTACACTTTGTAGAAGAACAAATTCCTAATGGAACAAACGTCACTTATGTCAATCTAGACATGTTTGCCCTAAATTGGCCAGTGCCGACCTTTTCATCCCTAGGATGTGATGAGGATTACTGGACTCTCTATCAGTTTACTTCTCCAGTTGATGATTGGTCGTACTATGAGGATAGGGGTCTTGAAGTCACAGAAGAAATGCAATCAAATGCAGAGTGGTTCCAAAAGCGTCTCAAGGACATTAATGACAATCTCAGTCACCCAGAGCCTTGGGTCAGTGTAATTGACGATACAAAAGGAAATTCAGACCATTACAATTTCATCATGGCTGGCCACACAGCGACTTGGATTAGAGGTCAGCATCAGTATATTTTCGAAGAGGGTGATACTTGCGAACAGACCCCCAAACACGCTCAAACAGACTCAATAACTACGATTAACACGCTTGCGGGCGGACGTACAAATGTTGAGAGCGGGCTACAAACTGGACTTGACATAGTTGCCCTTCACGCTTGGTGGGATTGGAATCCTAATGGTACCAACGAAACTGATGACGGCTTGGATGCTCAGGGTGCAATCTCTGGTGGATTCTCACTTGGCTCACTTGCACTTATCTTGATGGCTATTGCTCTAGCCCTCTTTGTATTCATCTCGCTAGCCCCGAAATCATCACGCGACGAGGCAGAAATCCAACGTCGTGATATTGGGGCGGATGACCGATTCAGAGACCTTTGGTTCGTGCTCTTCTATCTTGGATTCTCCATGCCCTTCGCTTTCCTTGGTTATTGGGGCCGCACACTTGGTATGGCTGAGTTCGGTTTGGACAAGTACACTGTTGCTGCCATGTTCATGGTTGTTCAAATCCCGTTCTTCCTGAGACCTCTATGGGCTCAACCGGTTGATCGGATGCAAACTCTTCCTTGGGGGAAGAGACGAAGTTGGATGCTTTACGGTACACTCGGTCATCTTGTTTTACTAATGCCACTCGTGGTGATTGATGTAGGTAGTCAGCCTTGGATATGGATTGCAGTATTGCTGTTGGCTTTAGTGCCTAGATTGTTTGCAGAACAAGCAGTTAGTGCAATGATGGCAGAAAGTGTGCCACTTCTTGGCCGTGCTAATTCAATGATTAATCTAGCATATCGTGGAGGTGGCCATCTTGTCATCCTCCTGATGGGTTGGTGGGTTGGCGGCGGAGGCGCATCACCATTCATTTCGGATGGTATTACTGATTTTGCATCTATTCAGGTATTGACTTTCTTGATACTTCTAGTCGTAATGGCTTGTGGTATTGGTATCACTCTGATGATGAAAGAAGGAAAACCACTAGCGAAGGCTGAACAAGCGAGTCCATTCCCCGAAGGAACTCCAATGATGTCAAAGGTTCTAGCAGCTATGCAGACCAAGACTGCTTGGTTTGTTCTACTCGGTTGTATTTTGTTGCCGCTTGGTGATGGGTTTGAGGCGTGGTTTTCGGCTTATCTTGTAGAAGTTCAGAATATGGATGGAGCAGAGATAACTCGTTGGTGGAATCTGTTTGCCATCATCAACTACCTTGGACTGGCTGGTCCGTGGGTTTCAGACTTGTATGGTAGGAAACGAATGCTAAGATTGTATGCGCTTGGCTCAGTCGTTTGTTATATCGCATTGGGGGCTTCGATGTTGCTTGGATTGCCAGGTCTTGTCACTTTGGCCATCTGGATTCCTACACTCGTACTTACTGATTGGATGATGTTCACCTTCATCACCACATGGGCAGACATAGCCGACCCAAGACTGGGTGGTACTCACATGTCAGTTTTCCAGACGACACAAGCCTTGTCTGCAACTTTCGTAATGGTTGGGATGGGAGGTCTAATTTTGGCATTAAGTAACGATGCATATTGGTTATTGTTCATGCTTGCAGCAGCAGGTCCTGCTCTAGGTTGGTATATTTTCAGTAATTTGAGGCTGGGCAAAGAAGAGTTAGGAAGTGATCCTTGGAGTCCTCCATTTGTTCCCCAAGTAGGTGAGACAATCCTTGATGCTGAATTAGAGAATTAGGACGTTGACCTAATCACCACTCAGCATGAGAACCATCAGGATGGTGCCAAAGCGTTGGTGGATGCGGATTCCATGCATCCATGTGTTCCTCAATCAGGTGTTCTTGAACTTCAATCCCTAATCCAGGACCATCTGGCACCTCAACCATGCCGCCCTCCACTACGAATGGAGTTGCAAGCAGGTTGAATGCCCAGTTTGCACCACCGCCCGGTGTTCCACCTCCTGCAGCTCCTCCAAGTGATTGGAATTCTTGGAAAGTATGAGCAGGGCTGGCAGCTGCAACCTGAAGTGATGCCGCAAGTTGAATTGGCCCGTAGGGGCAATGTGGTGCTAGAGAAACTTGTGCAGTTTCACACATTGCTCCAATTTCAACTCCAGCACGAATCCCACCAACTAAAGAGAGATCTGGCTGAATGACTGCTGCCACCGGCGAAGGGAATAGGTGGTCAGCAAATTGCCGTTTATTGAGCAGGCGCTCACCAGTTGCCAAAGGAATTCTCTGTTCAAGGTGCAATTGTTGTAAATCTCTCAAATGGTGCACGCTTCCATCAGGGAGACATGGCTCCTCAACAAAAGAAAGGTCAAATGGCTCCAGTAGAGGAAGCAATCTTCGGCTTGCAGCCGGTGTTAGTCGACCATGAAGGTCAATTGCCAATTTCGCATCACCAATAGCATCCCTAACTGCTAGAACCGTGTCAAGTATTCCTTGTAATTCGCTATCTGAAGGTGTTGTTGCAGTAGGGCCAGCAGGGCTAACCTTGACCATTTCAAGTCCCTCATCAAGCGCCGCCTTACCTGATGCCGCAAACTCTTCTGGGTTTCTACCCCATAAGTTACGATAGACAGTTACTTTGTCTCTTACAGGCCCACCCAATAATTGGTGAACAGGGGCTCCAACCTGCTTACCACGCAAGTCCCAAAGTGCCATTTCAAGAGCACTAATCGCGGTGTTGAGAACAGGGCCGTCACGCCAAAATCTGCCTTTGTGCATTTCCTGTGTTATTCTCTCAATTCCAGTAATATCGGTTCCAGAAACACGGTCACACATTGCTTTCAGTGCGGCTTCTACTTCTTCATGGAGGTCGCCAATAGCTTCACCCCATCCGACTTCACCATCACTACTTTCCAATCGGAGTAGAAGCCACCTCGGCGGGCATCGAATTACACTGGCTGAACGAATCTTCATCTCATCACCCCTCTTCTTGCCAAGATTTCACTGCTTAGAAAACCTGCTTCTTCAACTGTTAGCCTACCACCAATGCCACACGCAAAAGCACCAGCATCTAACCAAGTTATCACATCTTCAGGTTTTATTCCTCCTGTAGGCAAAGTGTGGACTTGACGCAAAGGTCTTGGAAGATTTGCTAGCATTTCTGGTGACCAGTTTGTAGCTGCTGGATAGAGTTTGACAAGCATAGCCCCCGCAGTATGGGCTTTCCACAATTCCCCGGGTGTGGCTGCGCCTGGAACGGCGAGAATGTCAAACTCATTTGCGAGTTGAATGAATCCTTCTGGATTGACCGGAGAAAGAGCGAAATCAGCACCCCATTCAGCAACTGATGGGAGTGCAGTCGGTGGATGCATTACTGTTCCAACACCTAGCATTACTTCATCATCAAGTTGTTCTTTCAGTGTTGTAAAAACCCTAGCAGCATCAGTGCTGTCCAGCGTTACTTCAAGAACTCTAACACCTGCTTGAGCCAGTGCTAATCCACGTTCAATAAGGGCATCAGGATCATCACCACGCAGTATTCCAATGAATCCAGCGCGGCTAATCCGCTCAAGATTCCACTCTAGCGACATGACTTCACCCATCCTGCAAGAGGTCAACCGCCCCTTCAATTGATTCCCATTGTGATAATTCATTTCGAGTCACATTTCCAAGGTCTCCAAAGGTTCGCTGAGTAAGAGCCGCGAGTATGTCACCGCGGCGGCAGCAATCATTCGGATCTATCCTAGAAAGCAAGCCATCAATGAATCCAGCAAGCCATGCATCTCCTCCCCCAAGTGGTTCAACCGGTGAGTGTGTAACGCTATTTTCTTGCGTTGTTGAAATACCTCTTGAATGGGCTACTGCACTCCATCTATTCTGTGCACCATGTACATCTTCTTTCCATGTGCATGCTATGTAGGGGAGGTTCCACTTTGCACGTAGTGACACCAACATTTCCGGGCTACTTTGTCCTGTCAAAGCAAGCAAGTTTTCTGGTGATAACACTAGCAGGTGCACTTGTCGTAATCTCGGCTCCACTTCACTCCACAGTTCTTCAAAAGTACCGAGTGCTTGGCGATGGTTCAGATCTAGGGCTACCAGCGTGCCATCAAGTTCAGCGAATGTCATTGCTGCTGCCCAATTGGACTTCGGCCCATCTCCAAGAAGCGGGGTGATTCCACTTGTCACAAGCCAGCGTGCACCATTGATTTCTTGGCGCCATTCAATATCACCTGATTTCAAATGTGAAAATGCTGAATTCGCTCTATTGTATTGCACTGTTTTTTCTTCCTTGACAACTCGATATTCACCAACTGGATTTTCAGAGGTGATTATTGTCAATTTAACTCCGCTTTTGATGGCTGGTTGTGTTATCAGTTCGGCGGATTTATCAGTAGGCAGTGAAGTTACCCATTTCACAGAATTTCCTAGATTAGCCAAGGCGCAGGCAACATTGTATTCAGCTCCTCCAGGGGTGATTTGATTATCTCCACTCTCATCTTGAGAATGTCTTAGCATCGCTTCACCAAAGCAGACGACAAGGCTTGATTGCTCTTCCACGCATAGGCCACTAGGGGGCATGGCCTAACATTTTTGCAAGCACAAGTTCTTGATGGTATACCCGTTCGGCTGTTCAATGTCGGACGAACAGGACCCAGGAAAGTCGTTGATGACGATTGGGTTCATTGTATGTATGGTTCCTTTTTGGACGGAATCAGTTTCAATACTTTGGCCGTTATTCATTGTAGGGCCAATCCTATTTGTAATTG
>JAQXFA010000065.1 GCA_029250565.1 Candidatus Thalassarchaeaceae archaeon | reverse complement strand
GCCTTTGACCTTTCAGTCCCAAAATCTCCATGAGATCGTGGCCATACATGTTCTCTATTCCACGAATCATCACTTCTAATGGGATTTTCATCCCAATCTGAATCATTAGATGGATGTGATCTTCCGGTGTAAAATAAATTGATATTATCAAGATTATTGATGGAATAATCTAATTCTTCAAGATGTCCCCATGTATCTACATAATATGCTGCAGTATGATTTTTGATAATTTCATGAAGTTCAAAATGTAAATCAGCAACAGAAACATCTGGTAAATTACCATAGTAACCCCCGCTTTCTTTTGCATTAACTGATACTAGTACTTCAGATTCTAAATGTTCTTCAGGCAATAATGCAAAAAGAAATGTAGTAATGAATAAAATTGTTATGAAATATGTAATGGATTTCAAATCATCACTTCCTTCATGATATCAAATGACAGTGGTTTTTATTTTTCATGTTTTTAACAAGTTATGATCTTTGATAATTTGCACATTTCCAGGTGGTAAGGCGGCTAACACATCGTCTTGAACTAGGCCGGTTGCTTTTGCTATCTTGTTTGCCATCGCTTCTTTTTTGATGGTGCCTGTGCCAATTCTTACCCAGCGATTACACCATTTTGTGACGGCATCATGAGCGCCAACAAGAGGTAATGGGATTCCATTGACAACCGCCATTCCAAGTGTCATCTCCATGGTTAAATCTCGTAACCAATTGCGTTTCCCGCGTACAATCCATGCACCTCGGCCAAGTGCTTCACCGGTTTCAGCAGTCTTGCTAACTTGAGGTGGCTCAACCCAAAATGCAGTTGCCGCCGCCCCGCCACTTGACCAACCGCGACTCCAAACTACTGACAGTTCAGCAGCTTCTTTGATGCATTTTTCAGAGAATTCTTCAGTCTCAAATGTTTGAGTTAAACGTAGTGCCGGTACTCCTTCTGGTAATCCCGGCAAAGGGTGTGGGTCTTCCTCTAACCCTTCTTTGAGTTTGAGTGCACAGGATGGTGCACCATGTAGATCAGCATGGAAATACAAATCCTCTCGCTTTAGGTATTTGTTTACCACAGCATCGTTTCCCTTGGCATCTTTGCCACCCAGAATCAGATGCCCTTCCCCAACTACTGCCCAGCGGTGTCTTTCAATCCACAACTGCTTACTTCTCTTGGTTGCGTGAAGTTTTCCGGCAGCGTCAGCCTTTGCTCGCTTCTTTTCACTGCTAGCAATTTTTGCGCGCGTTTCTTCAATTGCTTTTTTAGCACCAATTGTCTTGTCTTTTTGTTTTCTTCCAGCATCAAAATATCGCTGTGCGTTTTGGTGCACTGTATCATCAAGATGTAACTCAATTCTTTGAGCTGGCTCGCCATCTTCATCCGGTAAATATGCCTTCATAGTTCTCTTGGCTGGATCCAATGATTCTATCCATTCAATGCTTTTGACTTTACTGCGGATATTACCCCAACCTTCTGCTTCAATTGCTGACAAAGTTTGAGAAAGCAGGGTATCAATATGGCCCCAATTATCCTGAATTGAAATGCCGAGTTGTTGTTGAGATTCACCTTTTGCTTCAAAACCAATTATTGCTCGTTCTTGTTGAGCTAAGCGGCGCTCAAGTGAACTACTATCGTCACGCTGTTGGCGCTCATCAATCATTTCTGCGGCTTTTTCTTGTTGGCGTCTTGCCATTGCTGTTGCATCCCAGCCGCCTTTCATTGCATCTACAGCGGCTGCTAGTGTGGGAAATTCGATTGAATAATCACCATCATTTGCAGGTAACAAAAATGGTAATGCTTCGGTAGCGTGTTCATCAAAAATTTGGTCTCGAACAAGTGGATTACCTTCTGCTTGTGCCAACGGTACTTCCGCATTACTCGCTAGCACACAGTGGCCACCACTACCATCATCCAATTGTTCAGTTAGCGAATGTAGGCCGCTGATTAGGTCTGCAATTTCATCATCTTCTATGTCAACAGCCATTCTGTCAACAGATATTTCAGCAATTTCACAAATTGCTTCAGCATAAGCGCCAGCCAAATTTGCTCTGCTTGCTAATGTTCTGACAATATCTGCATCACTTTCTGTCAATAACGGCGTCAATTCTTTTGCTGTCAGAGTTCTTGGGTCAATTTGTGCTGGGGGAAATTCATAGATTTCACCCCGCTTCAAAACTCGCTTAGCATATTTCACGTTAGTAAGCGGCTGAATAATGACTCCTTCTGAATCAAGAAGCAATACATTTCCATCGCGAAACATCTCGATTACTAGACTTCGAAGTCCATCTCTTGTTTCAAAATCAAGAGTAATGATACGGTCAAAACCGTGTTGTCTCACATCGACAAACCGTCCGTTCATCAAGTGTTTTCGAAGAAGCATCGAGAAAGAAGAAGGGTTTGGGGGCATTGGTCTGTCACGTCTTGAGAGATAGATTCTCTTACCACGAACCACTACAAGATCAATCTGGGCTTCTTCCTTAGGGTTGAGTCTCAGAACCACCTGTTCCCAATGTGGGTGGTACGATTTTCGTGCTCGCGAACCTATGTATGGACGCAGTTCAGAGACAATTCTCGCTACATCAAAACTACTCATTTGTCCCTTCATTTCACCACCTCCCTTCGCTCTTGGCCCTCGCGTGTCAATTACCACCCCAGCGCTGGCCCTTCATCAAATACCCCATTGATTTACTATTTTTGACGGCCATAGACTCATAGGCGACTTAACCTTCGGATAACCATGGCTGGAATCATATTGATGGGTACTGTAGTTGTCGTAATTGTACTATTAATGCTAATTTTTTGGATTATTGGTGCATACAACCGTTTGGTTGATTTACGCAATGAAGTTGAAAATCAGTATCAAAATTTAGAGACGCAGATAGGCGTTAAAGATCAGAAGATTGCATTTGTTGAGGAAACTGATTTAGCGCAATTAGGATTAGAATCATCAGTTTATGACAAGATTATTGATGCACGTAAGCAGTTCGCATCTGCAAAGAGCAGTGGCAACAGAGCCGATATGATGGCTGCAAATGGTCTGTTGGATTCAGTAATTCCACAGGTACTTGCATTTGCAGAAGACAACCCTGAATTAACCTCCCACCATGTATTGGTAGCAGGTCTTGAAGAGGGTGTTCAAGCAATTGCAAAGATGGCAAATGAAGTTGAAGAATACAACCAAGCAGCAAAGAATTACAACACCGTTGCCGAGATGTTCCCTACTCTCTTAGTTGCGCGCATGTTTGGATTTTCGCGAGCTGACTTGTTTGATATCTATTCAAGAGAACAAGTTGAACAGATGTTTGACCGTAGAGCAAGTCTTGGAAGTTTTGTTGAGTCTAAGCAATCCGATGCAGATTTGAAGACTGCGGAATTAAAGGATGAAATTGCTGCAATCGAGGCTGAGACAGAATTGATGAAGGCAAAAGCAGAACTAGCTGCATTGAAAGAGAAAATGGCAGAAGATGAGTAATCAAATTGCTGTTACCATTAACGCGATGCTACTTAGAATGAGGAGGGCGCTTGGGCCATATTTGCCGAGTGCCGATGACTTCGCTTTCAAAACCGAAAACTCGGTACCTTTCTGAATAATAGCATGTCGACGAGGAGCGTCTTCCCCAACTGCAACTAATGTGTGATGGACTCTGCTAGCATTTTCTGAAACAGTTCCTCTTGGTATCTCATCGTGTGGGCGGCCTTTGATGCGCGCCATTGTGTATACCGGATCACCTAGTTTTAATCCACTTAATGTCCATCTGTGTTTCCTAACATCGCCTTTGGTATAGAGGCCATTTCCTCCTTTACGGCCGCGCTTATTCTTTTCCCAAATTGCATTCCCAAAATTTGAATTTTTGAATGTTGGTAAGTCAACAATTAATCCACCGCTACCATCATGCAGTAGGAAAGGAGATGCACCTCCATCCCAACGAATTGATTTCCATGCACATTCTGTTTTAGTACGCCAGTTCCCTTCAGAATCCTGGTATCTCTCTTTCCAGCAATGGTATACGCTGTAGCTCCAATTCCATGCAACAAGATTGTCAAAAGTCCAACTTGAATCACGATAGCCGTCTACATGTACGGTCTCCAATGGCTCAAATGATGCTGGCCTAACCTGGCCTACCAATTCATTATGACCAGCATCAACAAATTTTACAATCGATGTCACTGTATCCCATGCTTCCATCACCCTCTTATTCAGGAAATATGAAATAATGACAGAAACAGCTCCAATACTCAATCCAACCATCAAGAATGGCATTGTTGCTTGCCGCTCTTCCCCTACAGGGAAGGAAAGCCAAACCCCAGTGAGAAACATAACTGAGAATGAATGGAATAGAAATCGAGCCGTAATTTGTGGTGGCGTAGTGTTGTATAACGCGCGGTATCGGTGATGGCGTGGGTGTTCGCCAAAAATCATCTCTTGTGAATTTAGAGTGTCTGCCTTTTTGAGCACCTTTTTCATTTGTTCATAGGCTTCTGCTTCAGTTTCAAATCTCCCATCTTCTTCACCATACGAATAGGTGACCCATTCTTTTCCATCTTCTTTGACATCTAATTTAGGGCCATCTTGCTCATAGCGTGCAAGAGGGTCAGGTAGCCATGCACCTACTTTTTCATTCCACTCAACCCTATCTAAATGCCATTCTGAAGGATCCATTGGCGGCAATGGCGGTATAGACCATGTACCACTTTGGCTGCTGTCTGGCAACATATCTGACATCATACTTTTGAATGGATTTGGGCTAGCAAAACCAAGAATCAATAATCCAATTGAACCGTAAATTAGTGGTTCTGCTTGAAGGGAAATAATACTGTTCATTATTCCAAAGCCAAGTGCAAGTGCCCCGAACCCCCAAATAACCCAAGTTAAAACGGAATTTGGCCAAGTCCAACAGAAGTTTTTCGGAAGTAGTGGTTTTTCCTCTTCATCCTCAGTATTTGAGCCATCAACAATATTTGACAAATTTTCATCTTTGTCTTCCATTTGCCTACTCTCCTTGACCTTTGGTGAACTTCACAATCCTTCATGGTGTCGCAAGTTTCCACGCTGAATTAATTTGTTCTATATCTCCAGCCCTTTGGTGAGCGAGTAGATGGGATAGAGTTTGGTCAACCTTGAGGATTGGATGGGCATCAGGTGTGTCATCATAAGCGTAGTCAGCAATTTGAGTGATTTCACTAATTCCATTTTTCACCGCATCTAATACCCTAGCATGTCTAGCCCTTCTATGTGTGAGATACCGGTTCAGTAGTTTTTCTGGAACAGGGGAAAGCGGCCCATGAGCTGGTAAAAGAATAGGTGGATTTAGATCAAGTAATCTCTCTAGACTAGATAGGTATTTGTCCATATCACCATCACCCGGTGGAACTAGGATTGTACCCACCATTACAGCCATATCTCCTGAAATGATACCCACTTCATTTGATAGACAAATATGTCCGGGACAGTGGCCAGGGGTTTCCAATACATTCCATGTTCTTCCACTCAAAGTGAATGTGTCACCGTCTCTCAGTACCTTGTCTGTATCACAAGTAGGAATAACGGCGTGAGTTTCTTCAGTTGCCCAAATTGGTGCTTGGTAGATTTCTGATATCCGAGTTAAATCACCAATATGGTCTGGGTGGCGATGGGTGAAAATTGTTGCAATGACTTTGCTACC
>JAQXFA010000064.1 GCA_029250565.1 Candidatus Thalassarchaeaceae archaeon | reverse complement strand
CATCAATGGGTACCTTAATTGACCGGGCGTTGCTCACTCAGAGCATCTAGATCAACATCAATGTCTTCTAAACCCCAATCTAAAGCGCTCCAACCGCGCTCGTGCAGATAGTACAAAACCATCTTGGTCAGTACCTCAATTCCGGCAATCCCGAACCCAACAGTCCAACTTCCAGTTATTATTCTGGCAATAATGATGGTATCTGTTGTGGCGATGGCCCTCCATGACAGGGTTTTCACCAAACTACGTTTTTTCCCTGCGTGCCCGGCCCCTTCGATGTGCTCAGTGATTACGTGTTCTACCATGGTATCAATGTTCTACGCGAGTGGCTTGTAATTAACCCCTCCTATGGATAAAATATACAGTGATGGTCAAATCGATTCGATAATGAGCGCAATCCCTTGCCCACCGCCGATGCAGGCCGTAGCAATTCCAAATCCACCGCCTCTTCGCTTTAGTTCAAGAGCAAGAGTGAGAACAAGTCTGGTTCCAGTAGCGGCAAGAGGATGTCCAAGTCCAACTGCTCCCCCATTGACATTGACTTTGTTAACATCAATACCTAGATCTTTGATGCAGGCAACGGCTTGGCCAGCAAAAGCCTCGTTGATTTCCCACAAATCAATATCATCAACTGTCATACCTGCTTTTTCCAAAGCCTTGCGACTACTTGGGACAGGGCCATAGGCCATGATAGCGGGCTCTAAACCAACAATTCCCCATGATACGATACGAGCCAAAGGTTGGTTTCCATCAGATTTAGCACGGCTGGCTGACTTGATTACTACAGCGGCCGCACCATCAACAACACCGGATGCATTTCCAGCAGTGACTAGTGAATCTGGACCGAAGTGTGTTCTTAGTCCTGATAGTGTTTCAACAGTTGTTCCTAGAACTACATGGTCATCATCTTTAGCTCCAACAGGACCGTTTGGGGTATCGACTTCAACAATCTCTTCAGCCCAAACACCTTCTTTGACACTTTTTTCAGTACGCTGATGGCTTAGTGCTGCAAACTCATCAACTTCACCGCGCTCCACTCCTTTTCGTGAGCACAACTCATCACTAGTTTGAGCCATGAAGGAACCACAAGTACTGTCAACTAGGTTTGTAAAGAGATAATCCTCCATATTTTTGGCTAATTCATCTCCCTCGCGTGGCGGTCTTCCGAGTTTGTATGTGTCCCGCATTCCTCGTAGAACATGAGGTGCTTGAGAGAGGTTTTCCATTCCACCAGCAACAACAACTTCAGCATCACCAAGCATAATCATTTGTGCGCCGCTAACGATGGACTGGGCTCCACTCCCGCATATTCTTGAAAGAGTTAACATCGGGACTTCTTGAGGTATTCCACCCTTTAGTCCAGCATGTCTGCTTCCGAAAATTGCCTGGTCTGAAGTTTGTAATGCATAGCCCATAACCACATGGTCAACTGTATTTGGGTCTGTACCAGTTTTTTCTAGTGCACCGCGAATAGCAGTTGCGCCCAAATCTTCCGCTGAAACTTCGGCCAATAGGCCCCCGGGTTTTCCATCCCCACGTTTGCCACCGAGCCATTCACAAAATGGAGTTCTTGCTCCTCCGACTATGACTACCTCTTCTACCATGATGTAGCCGAATCGGGCTTGGTTCTTCAATATCCCCACTAGGAGTTATTGTTGAATTTTAGGATATTAGACTAGTAAAGTGCCAAGTATTGCTGTTCCAGCAAGATATGCTCCAATTGATGATCCAAGGTTTGCAAGTGCGGTGACCATTAAGACGCGTCCAACTCGATTACTCCAGAATAAGCCAAAAGAATCCAATTTCAAGAAATCTTGTAGGTCTTTTGAGGTTGGTTTAGCGATTTTCATTTGCACTGCACCAGCAAACCAACCAGCGGCTAGAGTTGGATTCAGCGATGTGATGGGGGAGGCTAATGCTGCAGTTAGAATAGCCAAAGGATGCCCTCTAGCAAGTAGAGCACCAAGTGCAGCAAGAGCTGCATTGAGAGCTAGCCAAGTATAAGCAACGGTGAGCAATTCTTCATAATTACCTTGCATTAATAAAAATCCAAACAATCCGAGAATGATTACTGGGAATCCCCATTTAATCATCTTCCATATGGGATTAGGCGGAGGTACTGAAAGTAATTCATCCCATCTTTCTTGGCTGAGTTTTTGGTTATTCTGTAGGTGTTTTTTGACCCCATCAATGTGGCCTGCACCGATAACCGCTAAGACTTTCTTTTCACCTCGTAAATTTTCTATAGAGCCTGCCAAGTAATCATCTCTTTCATCGACAAGAACTTCTCCAGCGCCGGGTGCAGTAGCGCGCAGTTCTTCCATTAATTGGGTGATTAAATCACCATCTCCAAGTAATTCCTCAACATCAATATCTTCTTCATCTGGCTCGTCAGCAAGTAATGAGTATAGAATCCGCCATTTTTCACGTAATTTCATTTTCTTCCAAGCACGTTTCAAAGTAATTTGAATGTCACGATCAACTAATTCAATGGGGATGTTGGATTCTTCTGCTGCATCAACAGCAGCTAGGAGATCAACTCCAACTCTTTCACCTGCCTCCATTCCCATTTTCCGCTGTTCAATTGCTAGTAGGCTTTGGAATAATAATAGTGAAGTCCGTCCTTCTTTCAGAACCTTTGAAAGCGCTTCATCATCAAATTTTTCGGGATTTTGCAGATGTGCAAGTCGGTTTGAATCAAGTTCGATTGCAACAATATCTGGTTTCCATTCAGAAATCTGTTGCTTCACGACTTCTGCACTTTCACGACTGATGTGAGCAGTACCAATAAGTCGTAATTTGTCATCAATATCGACTATAGGGATGCTACTCATTTCCAAACGACCTCCTTTAGTTCCTGTTTATTTTGCCTGTTAGTTTTGATTATTGTGAAAATTTCCCCAATTCGGATAGGACAGTTAGCAGGTCATGGTGCTCAGGCACATCATGAACCCTCAGGATATCCACGCCTTGACTCATCGCATGTGCTGCAACTCCTAAAGTCCCCGATAATCTTTGGTCACTAGATTCTCTAGAAAGAAGGTCTCTAAATACGGATTTTCTGCTTACCCCCCAAAGTAGGGAGAAACCCTCCTCTCCTCGGAAAGGTTGACTTTTTTCTAATAGAGCAAGGTTTTGCTCCAAAGTTTTTCCAAATCCAATTCCCGGGTCTAAGGCAATAAGATTGGCTGGGTGCCCTTCTTGAATGAGATTTCTAGCGGTTGATACTAAGTTATCACTAACTTGCTGGACTACATCTTCGTATTGAGGATTTGATTGCATATTTCCTGGTTCTCCAAGCATGTGCATAATACAGTCTGCACATTTTGATTTAAGCACTAAATTAAACATTTCAGGGTCTCGCAACCCAGATACATCGTTGACCATGTTTGCGCCGGCTGCTAATGCGGCAGCAGCTACACTTACGTGCCGAGTATCAATTGAAATCAATCCATTAGGGCGCTCATTTCTCAATGCTTCAATCACTGGTATGACTCTGGATATTTCTTCACTAATTGGAACCGGCTGAGCCCCAGGTCTAGTTGACTCTCCTCCAACATCAATCCAATCTGCACCAGCATCCCACATACCCAATGCCGTTGTTATTGCCGCTTCTAAAGAAGCGACTCTTGATGCGGCGTGAAATGAATCAGGAGTCACATTGACGATTCCCATCAAGCGTGGCCGCCCATCATCTCGGCAATTCAGGAAAGGTGCCAAGTCATGCATGTCTGCCTTGCCCTTAGGGCAATCGTTTATCATCCCACGCAATAGCCAACCTATTCATGACTGGCGCGGGAACCTCGTTCAATGACGGGAATAACGATGCAGAATCCCGCATTGAAGTGACCGATAATAGCGGAAACCTCCCCAATCCAGCAAATCTAGAACTCGCCGATAGTGTCCTCAATCGTCTTGAGCCCAAAGACCGTCATGAGATGGGTCAAATGATTCACAGTCGTTCCGTAATGGGTGGTGTACTTTTCACAGTTGTCGGTATATTTTGGTGGTTAACTGTTTCAGTTATTGGCAATTCACTTGGTGACACAGATCCGGATTTACCAGCATCTATGATTTTCAATCTCGGATTTTTCCATGTATCACTTCTGATCCCACTTCTAGTCATAGTTGCAACAGTACTGCTGATGCACAGTCGTGAACGAAGCAGTTGGCAATCAGGATTAATTGGAGGTATTCTCCTAATCATAGCACTTTACTTCACTTTGGAGCCATTAGGTTGGATAGTTTTCACCGACCAAGGAAGTCCATCAATGGCCCTCCAGTCTTTGAGAATCGGTGCACTTGCGATAATGGTTCACTTCGCATCTCACATGTTACTAGATGCAATCCTCCTTTCTTGGGTGCAAAAGATGCTCCAGTCATTCCCTCTTGAATTATCATCTATTGAGCCACTACTTATCGGTCAAGGGGACTTTAACAAGGATGAAGAGGATGTCTCTCCCGCCTAAGGGTGAGGCTCATGACACACATCACTGTTCTCCGGTTGTCTCACAGGGCTGGGCGCGACCCTCGGATGTCAACACATCTCGGCCTTACCTCTAGGGTCTATGGGGCGAAACAATTCTTGCTTGCAGGTGACAAAGATTCCTCCGTTATACAGTCATTAGATGATGTAAAAATGCGATTTGGTGGTGAGATGGAAGCACGCCACGAACCCTCACCGCTTGGATTTTTACGCAATTTTATTGCCGAAGGCGGAATTGCAGTTCACTTGACGATGTATGGTCTTCCATATCAGGAAGTGATCCCGGATATTCCCGTTGACAAACCAATGGTGATAGTTGTTGGTGGTGCGAAAGTCTCTCGTGAATACTATGAAATGTGTCAATACAATGTTGCTATTGGTAACCAACCTCATTCCGAAGTGGCGGCATTAGCTGGATTTCTAGAGCGTCTTAATGATGGTGTCTCGCCACCAGATAATTTCAAAGATGGAGTGTTGGAAATTCATCCTACAGAGTGCGGAAAAGACATGCGTCAAGAATAATAGATTAACGTAAAAGATACAATCATTTTACTTATTTTTCAATTATGTCGCGTGTCAATGATTATGAACGGATTGCAAGCACGATTCTAAGGTGCAAGGGTGACTTCACACGGCGGCTTTAGTCCCGGAGAAGGCCAACCCGGCGTTTTTAATCCATTTTGCGGCATTGATGCTGCTGATGTGCTCATCAATTCGACCTCTGCTGTCCACGAATCCGCTCATGGCAGAGGTGTCATCCTTCTTGCGGACGGTTCCCGTTTCGAGGGGGAATTGTTTGGCGCGGCAAAAATTGGTGAAGGTGAATTAGTATTTACAACAGGGATGACTGGTTTTCAGGAATCTTTGACCGACCCATCTTTTGCTGGACAGGTGTTGACATTTACTTGGCCGCTATTAGGAAATTATGGGGTGGCCCCCAGTATTTCAGAATCAGCAGGTGTTTGGCCTCGAGGTGTTGTTTGCCGAGAATGGATAGGACATCCCGATCACCGCCACTGTATTGGTTCTGTCAATGATTTCCTCCTCGCTCACGGCGTCCCTGGAATAACAGGTGTAGATACTAGGGCCTTGACAAGGAGAGTTCGTGAGCACGGCGTGATTCTGTGCCAATTCGGGCCCCTTGAGATGGAACAAGAGATGCTTGACCGGCTAGAAAAAATGACTTCACCAGATTTAGAGGACTTAGTTGATGAAGTTAGTAGAGATGATGCTGTACTTCTCAACGAGGGAGTTACTGACTCTAATGGGGTGGCTTTACCGCGTGTAGCAGCGCTTGATTGTGGGATTAAATACAATATTCTACGTCAATTAAGTAATCGATTTGAGGTTCTTTGGTGCCCACCAGATATTGGTTATGATACACTTGTTAGTGATTGGCAGATTGATGCACTATTCTGTTCTAATGGGCCGGGTGACCCTGCTCATGGTGGGA
>JAQXFA010000063.1 GCA_029250565.1 Candidatus Thalassarchaeaceae archaeon | reverse complement strand
ATAGTTTCAATATGAATCCAATGTTATACGCTCATTCACCATGTGCTTCCAATAGGTCAAGAGGAATGATTGCTAATGCCTCTTCGTGGGTGCTTTCTAGGCTAACTGGACATGCTACACCCTCTTCGGCAGCATCCATCCATGTTTGAGCACACACACACCACCTGTCACCAGGCACAAGACCAGGGAAGTTGAATTGAGGGGCTGGAGTAATCAAATCATTACCTTTCGAGCGAGCGAATTCAAGAAAATCTTTGGTTAAAATACAACATACAACATGGAGTCCACGGTCGGTCTTGTCAGTGTTACAGCAACCATCACGATGCCAACCCGTGAGAGGGTCCATTGAACATGGTGCAAGGTCGGTGCCAAGGACGTTGATACTTTCGTGCATGAGGGTTGGCTGCCTGCCTGAGGATATTAACCCGTGTTCGCACAATTATTCAGCGAGTGATTTCACGGCCAATGATAAGTCTCTGGATTTCAGAAGCACCTTCGTAGATTTGGAAGACCTTTGCGGCTCTCATCAATCTAGCAACTGGGTATTCCTCTGAATATCCATATCCGCCAAAAATTTGCACGGCTTCAATAGTAATTTCAGTTGCCATGTCAGCGCAAAAACGCTTGGCATGAGCGGCTGCTTCGGTATTCGGTTTTCCATTATCAGCAAGCCAAGCAGATTTCCATACCAGCATTCTCCCAGCCTCAATATTTGTCTTCATATCGGCGAGTTTTGCCATAATCATCTGGTGATTGAAAATTGGTTTACCAAAAGCCTCTCTCTCTAGAGAGTAGGCAAGTGCATGTTCGTAAGCCGCTCGAGCAACTCCTACCGCGTGTGCGGAAACACAGGGTCTTGAGAGGTCAAAAGCGCTCATTGCATTGAACCAGCCATTTCCTTCTTTGCCTCCAACGAGATTTTCCACAGGCACTTTCACATTTTCGAAAATCACTGAGCGAGTATCGGAGCAACGTTGACCCATGACATCTTCTTTCTTGCCAATGCTGACTCCTTCCCAATTAGATTCAACGATGAAGCCTGACATTCCTTTGTAGCCAGCCTCCTTATCGGTGTATGCTAGAACAAAAAACCAATCTGCAAATTTTGCTCCAGTGATGAACATTTTTGTACCGTTAAGTACGTAGTGATCACCATCCAGTACTGCATTTGTATTGATTCCCTGTACGTCGCTTCCAGCTACTGGTTCGGTAACACAATATGAGCAAAGTGCGCCATCTTTGACCAACATTCCAAGGTACTTTTCTTTCTGTTCCTCAGTTCCACCAGTGATGATAGGTGCGCCGGTCAAACCATTGGCGTAGGCTGCAGTTGCAAATCCTGGGTCGCCCCATGCAAGTTCCTCTTGAACAATCACTTCTGCCATCACCCCCATCCCCATTCCACCATAGGATTCAGGGATGTGTAAATTGGTTAGACCAGTTTCGTGGCATAGGCGAATTGCATCACGCGGGTATTCGCGATTATTGTCCCAGTGCTCTGAGTTTGGGCGCAGTTCAGTCTCTGCAAATTCGTGAGCAAGGTCACGTAACATCTCTTCTTCCTCAGACAGAGAGAACTCGACCATGTTTGGGGGAGAGGCCATTCTGCCTTTACTATTGGCATTTATTTGCCACGGGGTCAACTCTAGGCAAGATAGTAAAGTAACATTATGAAAACGGCATAGCAACTAATTAAAATTCCACCTTCTTGACGGTTGAACTTGAAATCAGTCCACATGAATACCAATGCAAGTGATGTACAAAACAGAGTTGCAGGGAATATCAGTTGGTAGAATAGACTTGTGTTGTAAACCGTAATTGGATTTACTAATGCGGCTAATCCTACAGATAGAAGTGGATCGGTTATGTTTGAGCCGATTAGAGTTCCAACAGCGACCCCAGTGCTCTTTCGTGCGGCTAAAATTGCAACTGCTAGTTCTGGGACTGAAGTGCCAATTGCTGCCAAGGTAGTCCCTACAACTGCTGATGGAACTCCAAGGTCAACAGCAATATTAGCCGCTGATTCAACAACTCTTGCTGAAGCAAACATTGCTAGGCCAAGTCCGATAATCAACATCACGAAATATGTTGCAGTAGTCCAATTCATTTCAAATCCTGTTTCAGTACGTATGTCCTCAATCATTTCAAACTCTTCAGTACGTATTTTGTCACGATGTTGGACTAAATATGTGATATAGAATACATAGAGCAAACAGAGCAATGCTCCTTCAATACGGTTCAAATCACCATCAATTATTATCAGCATTGAAAGTAGAAGGACAGCAACGAACATCATTGTTCCATCTCGCTTGATCCAATCTGGTTTTACATTCATCGGCCTGACAATAACAACGATTCCTAGAATCAGTGTAATTTGTACTAAAACAGAACCATAGATGTTGCCAAGAGCAAAATCAGTAGCACAATCAGCAGCCCCTAGTTGGCAGGGGTTTAGATATGCATCCCAAGCAGCCTGAGTTGAAATCAAAATCTCTGGCAGTGAAGTACCTAGAGAGACAATTGTCAACCCAATAACGATTTCAGCAATTCCAACACGGCGAGCCAACCCTTTTGCGCCTTCAACGAAGAAGTCTGCTGAAGCGATTAGAAGTCCAATTGCAAGTATGAGAAAGAAGCCACTGACAGCCATTCCAGGGATACTGTGGTTCCCTGCAGTGATTGTCTGTAAACCCATCATAGCAAGGAATAGTGAAGCGATAATCAAGACCTGATTCCACATAAAAAGTGAGAGGATTCCTCGTGCTTTTCTGTTTTGTAAAGGGTGTGCAGGGCTAGCCTCTTGCTCAGACTCAGCAGTCTGCTCAAGGTCGCTCTTCTCACCCTCGGACATGCCTCAAACCTAGCCTGCGCTAACACCTTTAACACAATACACTATCGCCTCAACTTTTCTTAGTTTGAACAGATATTTCGGAGGTGTTGAATCACTAAGTCAACATCTGGGATGTTGTGGTCTTCTAGGGTCGGAGAAAATGGTACAGGTGTATCCAATGCCCCGACGACTATTGGTGCCGCCTCAAGATGGTAGAATGCTTCTTCTTGGATGCGACTTGAAATCGTGTGGCCAAATCCACCAGTGTATTGTGCCTCTTGTAGCACGATGAAACGGCCAGTTTTCTTGACTGATTGTACGCATGTAGCGGCATCGAAAGGTAGTATTGTTCGCAGGTCAACGATTTCAATTTCAATTCCATCTGCAGCTAATATTTGTGCTGCTTTAAGGGCAACATGAACCATCGCCCCATAGGTGATGATGGTGGCATTTTCACCACCTCGTATGATGTTTGCTTTACCGATTTTGAATTGACCTGTGCCCGAATCAAGATGTTTGAGCACACTATCCTTGTCAATCATTTGATTGATGTTATCACCCCAACCAGTCAAACCACCTCTGAGTCCATACATTCCGATATGTTCGAGGAACACGACTGGGTCGGGTAGTGCTGCTGCTTCAACTAGCATATCATAAGCGTCTTGAGGAGTTGATGGGAACAGAATTGTCAGTCCTGGATCATTGGCGAACCATGACTCAATCATGTTTGCATGAAATGGTCCTGAGCGAGTTTTGCCACCGAGTGGGATTCTAACAACAAGCGGAACATCAGCGCCCCAGCGCCATCGTAATTGAGCGGCGTTGTTAATCAGCGGATTCATCGCTAAGGCTGCGAATCCTCCAAACTGGATTTCAGCCACTGGCCGCATTCCAGCCAAAGCAGCGCCGGTGGCAGCATGAATGATAATCGCCTCTGACAGAGGCATATCAAGCAACAAATCTCCATGACCTTTTGCTTTCAGAGGTAAATTCATGCCAAAGGCGCCAGCAACTTCCATGTCTTCACCCATGAACATTGTCCGGCTACCCCAACGCTCAGCAATGGCTACCATGCCTTGCTGAATTGCTCGGCTGAAAGAAGATGAACCGGTTTCAGAAGAAAATTCGACATAGGTTTCACCCGAAGAAACTGTAGTCTCTGATGTATCATCCACTGTTTTTCCTGCTAACCTTGAGAGTTGGTCAGCGTGGGTGTCAGAGTCGTGAAAACTGGTTATTCCAGTAGTGACACTTTCTCCTTCTGGCCAAAGCATGTCATTTAGGGTGTCGCGTGCCTCATCAACATTGGACTTCTCCTCTTGTTCAATACGCTCTAGTTCTTCTCCGTCAACCCCGAGTTTCTTGAGTAAGGAGCGATGATTAGGAAGGGGGTCTTTTTCTTCCCAATAGGCTAACAGTTCACGGTTTACATATCCGGGTGGATTACCACTTTCTGCACCTAAGTATAGGTCGTCGTGATGATGTGCGTGGCCACAGCCACGCATTGTCTCAACATGGATTAAAGTGGGTCCGCCACCTGTTAATGCAAATTCACGGGCGGTGGCGGTGGAGGCGTAGAATGCGGCTGGATCTGAGCCATCAATTGTCCAAGATGGAAGCCCAACTGCTTTACCTTTGTCAGCCCACAATTCAGCATTGTTTTGAGCGGATGGAAATGTGTCCAATGCAATTTGGTTGTTTTGGATCATGTATGCTATCGGTAATCCTCTAGCACCTGCAAAATTGAGTGCTTCCCAAAATTCACCACTGCTTGAACATCCTTCGCCAACTGGTGCTAGTTGGAAACGGTCTAGTTCCATTCGCTGGCTAGCAAGGGCAATTCCAGTAGTTGTGGCTGAGGCAATTGGTAAAGGAGCGGTTGGTGGCAGGACACCAATCGGCCAATTGCCAATATGTAAATCACGTCCACCAGCATTTTCGTTGCCTCCACTCATCAAGGATTGTGATTTCCCTACCTGTGCTGCAAAAATCTCAGCAGGGGTTTGACCCATGGCTAGAGCAAGTCCAACATCTCGAATCATTGGTGCGACGATGTCACCAGCGTGGCGTTGGCCGGATGGTTGGTCGATTGCTCGATTCAATGCACTAGCACAAGCAACAACCGCTTCTTGCCAAGTTGAGCGGAAACCCTTGCCACCAAACTTCCCACCATCAGGTGTCTCAAGGCCATTCATAAACAGGTCTTTGAGATGATTGTCAAGGTTTCGAGTGCGTTGCATCCACCGTTGCCAATCAAGTCGCTGCTCAACGGTTACTGATTGCAGGTGAGCGATTCTGCGAAATGCGAGTCGTAAATCAATGACAAATCGTTTTGTGCGCCGCTGAAGGTGTAATTCTCCGCTACGCCTTGGAATTACTTCGTCAATTGAAACTGATTCAGTCAATTCTTCTTCTGAGCGGCGGCTTAGATTACCACTGATTCGTTCACATAATTGTGAAGAAAACTCGTGGAATTCGTTGCCATTCCAACTCTCAACATCTGTAGTCATTTCATCCCAGATAAAGGCGAATACTCGTAAATGCCCATCCTGTTGTTGAGCGACTTCAGCCATCATCATTGAGCGGGCATCCGCCACTGTAAGTGGCGAAGAAAACTCAAGGTGGAAATTGGGTTCCCAGTTGGCACCCCAAATCGGTGGCAAGCCATCTTGTCGACCCACAACTCATCCCTCCTAACTACTGCGAGGTGAAGTCAGCCTTCAATTCATTCGCAAGTTAATCTTCATTTTCAGGCAGGAAGCCCTCAAGTGCTTCCTTTGCGTCTTGAGCCAAAACTACCGCATCTTCAACCCGATGTGTGAGTGTAGAATCTGCTAATCGCCCAGGTATTCCAATTTCCCAAAGTAGTTCATGGATTATCTCAAGAGTGCGTACAGTCATGTTGAGTGCATCGGGGTCGGTAGGAATTAGGCCAGTCTCTTCAGTTAGTAGCGCTATTTTTTCTGGCTGTTCATCTAACACGGGGTCAAGTGCTGCCTCCAAGACTTCCTCAAGGTGCTCAGCTTGCCGGTCTAGAGCCTCTTCTAATCGACTCATGCGTTGAGATTCTTCACCATCACCGTGTTCTTCAGTTGCGTCTAAAATCAGGGCGTCAAAAGTAGTTCTGAGAATAGTTTTCAGAGTATCTGAATCAAGGTCTTCAAAACCATCAAGCTGGCCTTCAACTTTAGTCATGATTTCGCTCACGAAATCATCGTCCAGTGAATCTTCACCGAGTAGTTGTTCAAGAATTGGTAGGCTCCAAGAAGGGTCTCCTGCAGTGACTTGAATGTCAAAATATCCACCCTGTGAGTCTTTGTTAACGTCCGCTGGTGGCGGCACAAACAACTTGTTAGCGTGTTTTGTTAGTTGGGTGAGTAGTTTACTCATATCAACTGGTTTTGCTAAGACTTCAGCAACACCGGCCTGTGCGGCAGACATTAGGTATTCAGAACCAGAGTCGCCAGACATAATCACAACTCGGCATTTCAAGTCAAATTCTGGATCAGAAGTCAATTTACTAGCGGTGTCAACAGCATCTCCTGATTTCCAATCACTGTTTATCAGTACTACATCTGGCATAGTTGCCAAAGCAGTTCCTTCACACTGTCTAAGAGTCGCAGTTCGGGTGACATCGTAACCCTCTCTCTCAATGGAACCAGCAAGCAGATTACGCCGCCCCTCGTTCTCATCAGCCACTATGACAGATGCCATTCAAGAGGAGCGTACAGCCGGGATGCCTTCAACCTTACAGCCCTCAATACTTCGGGATAGTGGAATCCAAGAGGTCTGACCAAGCGTGGATTCCGCCACTGAGATTAAGAATAGCGTGAGAAAACCCAGCATTTTTGATGGCGTGAGTTGCTGTAAGCGAGCGCGCACCTGTGCGACAATAGACAACGATATCGCGGTCTTTTGGTAATTCGTGAATTTTTGTCATCAATGACATCATGCCAATTCTAGCATCGGTTCCGGGCAGGGTGACAATCTCTGCTTCATTGGCACCTCTGACATCTAGCAAATATGGTTGCCAACCTTCATCCAATTTCTCAACATATTCATCTGGCCGAATTGAGCCTAATCCTGGTGCAGGGAAGTTAGGATTAGAGGTGGTTGAGTTGGTAGTTGGTTTTGTTTCACAATATGCCTCTAAGAGAGTCAGTTTTGTTACTGGCTCACGAGTTGGTAAATCACCAACTTTCAGGGTCTTGAAGTCGAGGTTTTTTGCATCATAAATGAGCAATTTCCCAGACAATGTTTCGCCGATTCCAAGAATAACTTTCAGAGCCTCAGTAGCCTGAATAGACCCGATTACGCCGGGTAATACACCTAGTACTCCGGCCTCAGCACAAGAAGGTACAGCCTCAGGTGGTGGTGGGTCAGGAAATAGGTCACGGTAATTGGGTCCTCCAAGGTGGTTAAACAGAGAGGTTTGTCCTTCAAATCGGAAAATGCTTCCATAGACCCAAGGTTTCCCTAATATCTCACACGCGTCAGAAATAATGTAGCGGGTTGGAATGTTGTCAACTCCATCAAGAATGATATCATATTCTCCTAGGATTTCAAGGGCATTTTCAATGCCGAGTCTACAGTTGTGGATATCAACAGTGATTTCGGGATTTAGTTCGGATATCCTGCGGGCAGCGGATTCTACTTTTGCTTCTCCAATTGCTGTGTTTGAGTGGATGATTTGGCGTTGGAGATTTGTTAAATCGACTAAATCATCATCGACTATTCCGATGCGACCAATTCCAGCTGCTGCAAGATAGAGTAATGCTGGCGATCCCAATCCACCAGCACCGATGACACATACGCTTGCATCCTTCAATTTCTGCTGGCCTTCAATACCAACATCGGGAAGGATGAGATGGCGCGCGTAGCGCCCTCTTTCATCTGTTGTCAGGTCGCTCATTGGTATGTGCGAGGTGCTACTCACCTATTCGGTTTGCCACTAGTTTTCTTCAAGCCACTTTTCAGCATCTATGGCCGCTTGGCAACCCATGCCAGCAGCAGTAATTGCTTGGCGGTAGCGTGTATCAACTACATCTCCTGCAGCAAATACACCTGGTACTGAGGTCATTGTGTGTTCTGAGTGGATGATGTAGCCACTATCATCGGTCTTAACTTGACCTTCAAGGAATGGAGTGTTTGGTGTATGTCCTATTGCGATGAATGCGCCAGTGCAGGAAATTTCGTGCTCTGAACCATCTCTTGGGTCCTCAAGAATCGCTCCGGATAATCCTGATTCGTCTGACAACCAGCGCTTGACTTGTCGGTGTAGTACAATCTCAATTTTCGGGTGGCTAGCCACACGGTCATACATTGTTTGTGAGGCCCGGAAGTATTCTCTTCTGTGAACAACAGTCACCTTAGAGGCAAACCGGGTAAGGAAATGAGCCTCTTCCATTGCTGAGTCCCCTCCTCCAATAACCAATACTTCTTGGTCTCGGAAGAAGAACCCATCACAGGTTGCACAGGTGCTAACTCCCTTTCCTTTCTGCTCCCGTTCACCTTCTGCGTTTAGCCAGATTGCATCGGCTCCGGTGGTTATGATGATGGCTTTTGCCAAATGTTCTCCACCTTCGACTGTCACTTTGAAGGGGCGTGATGAGAAGTCAACCTTCTCTACATTCTTGTCCTCAACTGTCAAACCAAATCTTTCAGCTTGTTGGCGCAATTCAGACATCATTTCTGGTCCAGCGATCCCTTCAGGATATCCGGGAAAATTTTCGATGTCAGATGTTAGCATTAGTTGACCGCCAGAAGCGTATCCTGCAAACATCATCGGTTCTAACATACCTCTTGCGGCGTATAATCCGGCTGTGTATCCGGCTGGTCCTGAGCCGATGATGATGACGTTGTGGACATCTGTCATATGGGGGCGGGGGTGTAGCCCCCTCATCAATATTGAGAATGAAATTTAATTCAACATTTTGGCGATTGCAGCGATTGCGGCTCGAGCATGTGGCTCTAGTCTAGGTTCTATGTGCTGAGGCTCAGCACCTGGCCCAATAATCCCAAGTCCAACCGGTTTGTCGAATGCGAGTTGTGCCTCAATTAGAGATTTGATGACTGCTTGCCCCATTGCTAAACCATGTTGAGTCTCACCTTTCTCAATGATGCCTAAACATGCGACTCCAGCGATATCGTCTTGTTCAAGCAGTCTTGCTGCAGCCAATGGTGCTTCCATCGATCCGGGAACCCAAACAACCTCGCCGACTTCAAGACCCTGTTCTATGGCACTATCAGTAGCAAATGCGAGCATCATCTCAACTTCAGTTCTGTGAAATTCTCCACAAACGATGCCAATACTGTTGCTCATCTCTTCACTTCCATTTTTCGGTAGGCTTCTTGGATTTCATTCTTATTGCTGGTTTGCTAGCATCTGTTTTGCCGCTTCAACAGCGGCAACTGTTGCTGAATCAAGTTCAAGATTAACTTTGTCTCCAACCTGTTTTACACCGATTGTTGTGACAGCAATAGTCTCTGGAATCAAATGCACATCAAAGGTAGCGGTTGATCGATTCACTTCACCAACTGTTAGACTGATTCCGTCAATCGCAACAAATCCTTTTGGCATCAGATAGGAAATTTCTTTTTCTTCACTGGTTAACTGCAGAGTTCTGCCGTTTACCCCTTGTTTGATTTCACTAATGGTAGCCACTGAGGTTACATGTCCAGATACATTATGCCCTCCAATTTCATCACCAAATTTTAGTGAACGCTCAATGT
>JAQXFA010000062.1 GCA_029250565.1 Candidatus Thalassarchaeaceae archaeon | reverse complement strand
ATTCTATCAGATACTTCGAATACTCTGAAGTCTAATTTGTCGGTTACAATACACTCAAGGCAGAACGGCCCAATCATACCTCGTGCGCCTTCCTCTAACTCAAGAGATGAAGCAACCGCTCCTTCGCCTAAACGGAATGCTTCGGGCAAAAGTGACTCTCGCAAAACCACCTCGGTATTACCTGTAACCACGAATGACGGTTCCAAACCCATATCTCTCAAATCTCTAAGTGAACCTAGTTTGTAGAACTCGTCAACATTTGCTTCGTCGCGCCGGTCAATTGTCAGCAATTCTAGACGGCCAATTTCTTGACCTTCTCTTGACAACATGCCTTCAACTTGGTAACCATCATCACAAATTGGATCGTAAAAGAATTGCATGTAGTAGCGAGTTCCCAAAATGTATTCTTGGATTGTAAAATCCTCTTCCAAATCGACATTTCGCCTGAAATCTCTAAAATTCCTAGCTACGAAATAACCTCTGCCGCCTTTGGCACCAGCGTATTTTACGATGACTGGCCCATCAATATCGTGTGGATCATCAATGGTTTTTGGCATTGTGCAGCCACCCATTTCTAACCATTCACGCTGAGTATCTCTACCTGCTTCCCACTTCAAGATGCGACGGTTACCAAAAGTTGGAACTTGTAAATCAATGAAATTATCTGGACCAAGATATTCCACCAAAGAACCATGTGGAATTATGATTACATTGCGCTCTCTAAACCATTCTGCTTTGTCTAACATCTGATTATAATTATCTAACATTAGCCATTCATCAGGCTCGGCTCCTGGGAATGCTTTGAACACCTTACGACGGCCTTCACCAACAGCAATCCCTAGCGTTCTGAAACCTTCAGCCCGAGCGCCGTGAAGAATTTGTAAAGCTGAATGAGATGCGACTACACCGATGGTAATCTCATCAGGATTGTACGCGGAGAGCCACTCCGCCAACTGCTCGCCGCTACCTGCCATTAGGAATGGCTGATAGGTCCACTAAATGAGTATAACGCTTCTACCACCCAAAACGCGGGTAGAGTTAGCATATTTTCCCATCTTCATAACCAAATTAAACTAACGACAATTCGTTAAACCTCAACCCCAACCGAGAGTTATGGCCGGGAGTAAGACCTACGCTGATTATCTCAACCTACACGACCTGTTAAGCCTGCAAGGAGATGATGATGAACTTTCAAATGACGAGCAACATTTCGTGATTGTTCATCAAAACTTCGAACTATGGTTTCGCCTTATTCTTATTGAGTTGCGAGCCGCTAGAACCTTACTTCTCCAAACCACAGTTCCTGAAGAGGATGTGCCGCGAATAGTCCACCACCTCAAGCGATGTATCGAAATTTTCCGCCATATGGCTAACCAATGGAAAATAATGGAGACTCTTACTCCTCAAGATTTCTTAGCATTCCGCGATGGATTAGGAACTGCGTCTGGATTTGAATCCTATCAAATGCGGGAACTTGAACTTCTACTGGGTCTTGAAACTAAGCAACGTGTTGCAGGCATGGATCCGCTCGCTCATTTCCGCAAATTGGCTGAGCGAGGTGAAACAGATGCTGAAGTTCTGGAAAGGCTGGAAGCCGAATCAGCAATGCCGGCGCTTGGCGATATATTGGCAAAATGGTTACTCCGCACACCAATTCAAGGATCACTCTCAGGAGATGCTGGAGATGAGGAAAAAGTAAGCGAGTTTGTTGAGGAATATTTGGCTATTCACAAAAAAATCGGTGATGATGCGGTTGCTAGAATGAGTCAACACGGAGTTGACAATATTGAGGCGGTAGCAGCGAGATTTGCTGGTGCTCATGAAGCAGCAATAGATTTTCTAAGACCAGATGGTGTGGTTTCCCGCTCCCGAGCAGGCTTGCTGTTCATTGAATCATACAGAGAACTGCCTCTCCTTGCTTGGCCACGAATATTGATTGACACACTAGTTGAACTTGAGGAATCACTGGTCCTTTTCCGCACCCACCATGTACGCATGGTCGAGAGACTGATTGGACGCAGAGTAGGCACTGGCGGTTCATCCGGAGTTGACTACCTAGAAGCAACACTTCAGTATCGTGTCTTTGGAGACCTTTGGGCTGTTCGCACTATTCTCATCAAGAGCGAGGCGTTACCTGAGTTACAACAACCTGAATTCTATGGTTTTGCCTGACTAAACTAGGCTTGGCTAGTTGAGGGTATGATTGAAAGGGCGAACCCTCGCAGTGCTACTCAATGGCAGACCCGGTCATCTGTGCAGTCGCCCGAACTCCGGTTGGGAAATTCCGAGGTGCTTTGCAAAATTATTCGGCAACTGAACTAGGAACCCTAGCAGTGGCAGAATTACTTGAACGAGCTGGTATAGATGCAAGCACCGGTATTATTGACGAAGTTCTGTTTGGACAAGTTCTCCAAGCAGGCGCAGGGCAAGCACCTGCTCGTCAAGTTGCAATTGGAGCAGGGCTACCACATTCAACACCATGTACTACCATCAACAAAGTATGTGGTTCAAGTCTGAAAGCTGTGATGATTGCCGCTTCAGCGATTCGCGCTGGCGAATACGAAGTTGTAATCGCTGGTGGCATGGAATCTATGACAAATTCACCACATTTCGGCCAAAAGACTGGACGAGACGAATATGGTGAAATGAAAAGTGTCATGATCCATGATGGATTATGGGATGGCTATAACGACCAACACATGGGAAATACAGGCGAGAAAGTGGCCTGTGATTTTGACATTTCAAGGGATGATGCCGATAATTATTCAGTTCGTTCTCATCAACTAGCACACCAGTCTTGGGAAAATGGATTGTTTGAGTGGGAGGCTTTTCCGGTTCAAGGGGTTGACAGAGACGGAAATGCAATGATTTTAGTGAGCGACCAGGGAGTACGCGCTTCTACGAGTGTAACAGATTTAGGTGAGTTGAAACCTGTTTTTGATGCCGAAGGACAAGTGACCGCAGGTAATGCGAGTCAACTTTCTGATGGGGCTTCTGCGGTACTAGTAGTGAGTCGAGATAGAGCAGAGGCAGAGGGTTGGGAAATCCTAGCCTCTATTGTTGACCAAACGACATCTGGGCTTGCACCCGCTGATGTGATGGCGGCCCCTATTCCAGCAGTTAGAACGCTGTTAGAGCGAAATAATCTGACTATTTCTGATATTGATGTTGTTGAGCACAACGAAGCTTTCGCAGCAGCGAGTTGTGCTGTTGCCAAAGAATTGGGGATTTCTGATGATAAATTCAATCTTCACGGTGGTGCTATCGCCATTGGACACCCACTTGGTTCAACCGGAACTCGTTGCCTAATGACTCTAATTAACGCCCTAAGAACACGTGGTGGAAGCAAGGGAATTGTGACAATTTGCCTTGGTGGCGGAAACGCTGTCGCC
>JAQXFA010000061.1 GCA_029250565.1 Candidatus Thalassarchaeaceae archaeon | reverse complement strand
CTACAAACACGCAATAGTATGTTTTCAACCCTGTCATTACCTGAATTCTGAATCTGGATTGTCAACTTTACTTCGTCACCATCCATCTCTTCTGAGACTGAGAAGATGTACACATCAGGAGCAAAAGCATTGAGAGTGATGATTTGTTCATTTGAATCTGCAGTCAACCATTGTTCATCAGCGTCAATATCTCCACCTTGATCTGAATAACCGCTAGAAGAACGTACACGGATACCAAAATAATCACTAGACCAATCAGGATAATTCTTCATGGATAATCGTAAAACTACTGGGATATTATCACCCGGATTTAACAATGGTAATTTCAATCGTCCATCTTCCCCAGTATTTATCTCAGTAAATAATGCCAAAGGAGTACCGGCATTTTCAACCACATACCAAGTCCATTCAATTCCTTCTAGGCCATCCATTCTTGGATTCACAGAAAGTGATCCACCCGAACCTGTCGAATGGTTTTCAATCCACGGGAATTCAGCAAGATTGCCTGAATTTTCAACTGTAAATGAAATATCTATTTCATCACCTGGCCTTAAATCATAATTATTGTCAGTTGAATCATCTTCAAGTAACAATCTCAAATCAATTCTCGGTAGAATTTCAATTTGCCCTACCACCTCATCGCGATAACTAGATTGGCCAGAAATGGTATGTAATTCAATTACAACATCAGTATCACCTGCCAATGCATCTAGAGGTACATTTACGATTGCGACCATAACTAATTCATCACCTACTTGGAGACCTGTTGCAGTACCAGATACCCATTCAATAGTCCAATCAGAAAGAGATTCTACCATCCTAGGGTCAAAGGTTTGAGGCACGTTACCATCATTCTCAACATATATTGAGACTTCAAACGCTTGCCCTGGCTCAATTCTAGCAGGTGCGTTCAACCATTCTGCTGACAGAGATTCTACCGGTAACACCGATACTTGCATTGAAATTTCATCACCAGCGGCTGAATCAACAAATAATTCACCGCGCAACTTCACCTCCTCCATTTCACCAGCAAGAGCCTGCAAAGGCGCACACAATTCCACACCAATTGTACGACTCATCCCATCTGTGAAGTAGCGCCTTGCATCTGGTGCAACTGTGTTCCCACCAGGTAACCCTGAATAATCAATATTCAATACCCAGTGTTCTTCACGCCAAATCTCTTCAGAAATCGATTCTGGCCGGTCTACTGGACCATCTTCAACGGTGAAAACCACATCATCATTTCCAAAATGTTTTGTCACATGAACAGGGAAGGATGCACATTCACCGGGCCCAACTTCTTCTACAGAATCCCACAACTCAAAAACGATGTTCCCAGCCCTTTTTCTAGCCACGTTAATGGAAAGTTCGTAAGCAGCCTGAGAGCCTGGAACAGAAACAGGATTAGCAACTTTATCTGAACTACCAACGATTGTAATGTTAGTTTGCCCCGGCTCTTGGAATTCGGGAACCGATATTTGCAAGGTTTTCGAACTTGTAGTGCCATCCGCCAGCATATTGATGTGATCAACAAAACTGACTTGCCAGCCGTATGGGAGACCCCAAATGGACCTACCATCTTGACTAGTTGTACTGGGGAAAGAAATCTCCTCCACCAAATTCCCATAGTTTGAAACATTCACGCTAAGAATACCCGAGCCGCCTTGCTCAATTTCAATCACCTGTTGTTGTGCTGAGACAACTAAGCTGTGAATTACCTGTAAATCAATTTCCAACTCAATAGAAGAACCATGTACACCATCATCGGAAGTAATTGACAATAATGGTGAATGAGATTCACTAATGGTTGCATCAATTTTTGATGGTGCCTCAATAGTCATTGATACATCCTCTGAGTCACCTGATGCAATCTGCCAGTCAGAATTAATTGGAGAAAGAACGGAGGCTGTTGGCCCATTACCAATAAGTGCTGTAACAGTCCAAGTTGATGGCAAACCTTCCCAATCAAAATTTACATCCATAGGGCTTCCACTAGTAGCCCCAAGATGCTCAACAGTGAAATTGAAAGACACGCTTTCCCCTGGTTCCAAAGAAACTTCAAGAGATGGTGAATCGCTATCTAATTGTAACAAACTACGTTGGATTCTCCTGAAACAAAGATGGTCACCCTGTGGAGGTCCTGTGTCGCCCGAGCCACACGCCTCACTATCAACCCAAACAACACCTGCTGTTCTGCGGTTATCAGAAGTTACTGCTATCCCTGGTGATGAACCGAAGTCCTCCTCGACATCAAAGATTACTGGTTGCCCACCTGTACCCATCTTTTCACTCTGCCAATCAGCAAGGTCGTATGTCGGTCCAAGACAACCGAATCCTCCACAATCAATCTCCCAAGGATTGCTAGCAACCTGACTAGTACTAGTAGCGTCAGTAGACCGGCGATAAGTCAGATTAGTTGCTGGACCTGAATCACTTTCCACCCATACTGTGTGCATCAAGTCATCTTCATCAATCACTAATGCGGCTTGGCTACTATGAGCCGAATAATCTCGTGAACCAACTGCACCTGTGCCATCAAGTGGAGAAAGTGCCTGAGGTTGATTTAGGGAACCCTGTAAATTGATGCCTCCAGACTGACCATTGAAATTCCAAGCGGACAAGTCAACTTTCTGCCACATCAATTCATGCGAATCTGATGTTGTATGCCCTGTACGACTATCTGACCAAATAAATTGCAACCAGCCATTTGAAGCAATTTCAACCGCTGGACGAGATGACCAAGCGTCATCATATGTGAATCGGGTATCATTTACCACAACGAAGTTATTTCCGTTAGCACCACCCCAACCAATATCCTCAGTATAGACTCCACCTGCAGTGTAATGCGCAGGTGTTCCTGAAACATGATTTAGGTCACTGAGTTTTGCATAAGGGTCAACCACGGTGGTCCAGACTTCAGGTGAACCTGAGTTTAGAATATCCATCCATTGGTCAAAAAGTTCTGAGAGATCTTGGCCACTTGAAGGCCATTGACCAACGCCACCTGCACCATCGGTATTACGAGTGTTAGCGCCTGAGCACGAACGAGGCGTTACTGAAACCCCACTTACTGGGCAATGAGCCAAGTCTAATCCATGGTCCCACATATTGTTTGTCGCTGAACTTTGAATATCGCCAATAAATACCCACGGAACAATGCCACCATTTACACAGGCATCATGTGATTCATCAATCGATTGAACATCATCAGATTGTTGAGCAGGGTCACCAACCTTGGGGCCTTCATCACCAATTGGGATTACTATTTTTGATGCATTTGGATTCCATCTGTGGTCGTATTGAGTAGGTGGATTAGCTGAATTCCCCGTATTTCCTTGAGCATCCATCCACGATAGACAAGCCCATGTTGTTCCTGGCCCCCACTCTTCCTGTTGATTACCCCAATTTTGAGACTGACCATTGTACATAGTTCTGTGAATTTTGCGAATCCCCCCTGAATCAACCTGGGGTGTTAGGGTAGTAGAGCGTGAGCGATCATTTGTGTTATGGCCTGCACAATTCCCCGAATTTGCTTGAGGGCGAATATAGTCGCCAAGACCGTAGATTGTATCCAATAGCGTAACACCCGCAATATCAGCTATGTTCTGTAGACCTGGAGAAGTCCAACCCTCCCCGTCACTACCACCATACATCAGAGTGCAGATATCTTCCCATTCACTTGCCATACCGCCTGAAGAATCAAGCAAGACAACTAATTCAATCATGCTACCGCGGCTATCTTGCCAAGTAATCACTACCTCATCATCACTTGTAATCGCCACTTCTGGGAATGTTGACTTACTTGGTAGAGAAGTCAAGAGAGTATCAAAAATCGGACTATTTGCTGTTTGAGTTGTCCAATTTGCTTCCATCATTGAATAACGGATTCCTGGCAATCCAAAACGAGTACCCAAAGGGTCATCTTTGTCTTGCCAAACGATATGAGCGGCACCTTGTGAGTCTATTGCAAGATTTGGATTGGCAATATTCTCTATGGAATTTGTTTTACAAACAACATTGTTGATAGAGTAATCACTTGGGTTGAAAACCCCATCATTGGAGTCAGTATCAGATGATGGATCCATTGCAAGGTAAACCAAACAATCGTTTGATGTTGTATCTTTTATCCATAC